>JAHEDS010000035.1:16325-27479 GCA_024641135.1 Flavobacteriales bacterium | reverse complement strand
CTTAAAAAAAATGTACAAAAACTGGAAGTTGAATCTGTTCATTATAGAAAGGATGGAAGCACCTATCCTGTTGAGACGCATTTGCAACTTTCAAAACTAGGAGAAAGAGAAGTTTTCATAGCCATCATATTGGATATAACAGAGCGCAAAAACTATACGACTAAACTTGAAAACAAAGTTGCAGAACGTACAAAGCAACTTAAAGAAGCACTTAGAAAAGAAATTGAAATTAATGAATTAAAAACTAGGTTTTTGTCCTTATTATCGCATGAGTTTAAAACGCCATTAAGTGCTATTTTAACATCTAGTTTATTATTAAGTAAATATGAATTAACAGAGCAACAAGGAAATAGAAATAAGCATATAAGAACAATAACTGAAAAAGTTCATTTATTAAATAATATTTTGAATAGCTTCCTATCCATAGAAAAATTTGAATCCGGAAAACTAAGTTATCAGTTTAGTGATTTTAAAATAAATGAAATTGTTAATGATGTTATTTACAATGCCAAGCTTCTTTTAAAAGAGGGGCAACAAATAAAGTATAGAGAGAACATAGTTGATTTATCTTTATATCAGGATAAGCAAACTATTGAATTAATATTAACTCATTTAATACATAATGCTATTAAGTATTCTCCAGAGAATACAGCGATTTATATTGATATAGATCAAAATGATGAAACTACCACTATTAAAATTGCAGATAATGGAATTGGTATTCCCGAAAAGGATCAAAAAAATATTTTTGAACGTTATTTTAGATCAGAAAATGTTATAAATACTGAAGGAACAGGTATTGGATTAAATATTGTTAAAAATCATCTTAATGAATTAGAAGGATCTATAAGTTTTGAAAGTCAAGAGCATATTGGTACTACGTTTACAATAACGATTCCAAACACTGCAAAGTAATGAAAACGGTTTTGGTCATAGAAGACGATGCTGCTTTAAGAGAAAACACAGCAGAAATTTTAGAGCTATCTAAATATGCTGTAATTACGGCATCAAATGGCTTAAAGGGCGTAGCTATGGCCGAAAAACATAAGCCGGATATTATTGTTTGCGATATTATGATGCCCGAATTAGATGGTTATGGAGTTTTAAATATACTTGCTAGTAAGAAAAGTTGCCAACATATACCTTTTATTTTTTTATCCGTAAAGGGAGAAAATGAAGATATTAGAAAAGGTATGAATATGGGGGCAGACGATTATATTACAAAACCTTTTACCGATGTGGACTTATTAAGTGTTATTGAAAATAGATTAACAAAATCTAGGTATTCTCAAAGTTCAGTAACAATAAAGGACATAGTTACTTCTGAAGAATTTGAAGGTGATATAAAAACTCTTAATGATTTAAAGAACTATTTTGATGATAATGGGACTCTTTTTGAATTTGATAAAGACGACATAATTTATAGAGAAGGGGATCACACAAATTATATATATCTCATAAAAAAAGGCGCTGTAAAATGTTATCAAATTGATGAACAAGGCAAGGAATTGGTAACTGCTTTATTCAAAGAAGACGATTTGTTTGGATATACATCATTTACCCATAATGCGCCACATAAAGAAACGGCCACAGCAATTGACGATACCATGTTATATGGCGTTTCAATCATTGAATTTATAAGTATTCTTGAAAACAACCATAAGGTGGTATTAGAACTCATTGAGTTATTGGCAGATAACTTGTCAACTTTAAAAGAGCAACTTTTAGAAATGGCCTATAGCTCGGTGAATAAAAAAACGGCCACAACCATTTTAAAATTTGCCGAAAAAATAAATCACAAACCTGGAGATTCTATTAAAGTTTCAAGAAGTGATTTGGCTAGTGTTGCCGGTATTGCTTCCGAAACCTTTGTTAGAGCACTTACTATATTAAAAAATGACGGTATTGTAGAAGCAGATGGTAAAAATTTTAAAGTGATTGATATTGAAAAATTAAGAAAAATAAAATAATGTTTATTCTGATTACTTCAACTTTATCTTAAATTTTTAATCATTATCAATAGTGTAAACACTTCAAAGTGAGTAATATCATTTCGTATCCAATAACATAAAGATAAATTTATGATATTAACTGTTTTACTTTATGAAAAATATATTATTACCAACAGATTTTTCAGAAAACTCATGGAATGCCATAAAATATGCCATTCGTTTTTTTGAAACAACATCATGTAATTTTCATTTATTACATGTTGATAGATTAAGTTATATGGTCACTGGAGATATTCCTTACAGTGCAACAGAAAATGTTATTGAGGAGGTTTATACTAAACCCGCGAAAATTAGATTGCGAAAAGTTGTAAAACAAATTTCCGAGCATTTTCCAGAAAATAAAAATCATAGATTCTACACGCATACAGATTATAATTTTTTTGTAGAATCTATTAAGAATTTTGTTGAGGAAAAAGAAATAGATTGTATTGTAATGGGCACCAAAGGAGCGTCTGGTTTAAACGAATTTATTTTAGGAACTAATACCCACGATGTAATAAATAGAATAAATTGTACCACACTAGTCATTCCGGAAAAAGCTCAATTTAACAAGTTTAAAGAAATTGCATTACCAACAGATTTTTTAACACATTATGATAAAGATATTCTAAAATTTATCAGCAATATCTTAAAACAATTTAAAGCTTCTTTAAAAATTGTTCATATTATGAAAAAGAAGACTGCTCTCAATGAAGATCAGGAATCAAATAAAAAAATGCTAGAGAAATATTTCAGTAAAAGTAGATGTAGTTTATATTTTTTAACAAACAGAAATATTGAAGAAGGCATACAATGTTTTGTTGATAGTAGAGATATAAATATGATGGTATTGGTAGCAAAGAACTTAAATTATTTTCAAAATATTTTATTTCACTCAAATATTGAAGACTTAAGTTATCATTTGGAAATACCATTTTTTATACTTCATGAAAAAAAATAAATACTATGGATAATTCTCTTTTTTTAGCAAAGTTTTGGGGTTGGTATCTTATTATTTTCTTTCTAATATTAAGTTTAAATCCTAAACGAATAAAACAGATTTTTACCGATTTAAATGATGAAAAATTTTTAATTATAACTGCTTTTATAGCAATTATTATAGGGTTACTAAATATTTTGATGCATAATATTTGGGAGCTAAACTTTAAACTTATTATTACTTTAATTGGATGGATATCACTTTTTATTGGTTTGGCTTTATTTGTATTTCCCAATCGCGCCATTCCAAGTCTGGAGCTAATAAATATAAAGTTTGTACAAGTAATTTATATGCTATTATTTTTCTTAGGTTTATTCCTTTTGAATACAGTTTATGATATTGTACCTGTTTAAATCTTTTTTTTAAATTGATATTCATCAATGCATTTAAGTATTCAGTATTGTATATTGGTACAATAAATTATACGTTCTTTCACTTAGTTACAAAAGGAAACAAGAGTTTAAATCTATTATTTAGTTGAATTTATTTGTATTAATTGTTCTTGGTTAGTTAAATTGAATAGTATTTCTTCATATAAATAGGAGATTAGATTGCAAATAAGAAGGTGAATGATATAATTAAACTCTTTAATGAAACAGGAGGTTTAGATCTCCTGTTTCTTTAATATAATATAGGTTTTGTTATTGAAAGATGATGAAGCCAAAACAAAGTGTTTAAAGCTATTATAAAACCAGAAAACCCAGATGTATTTCTTAGTAATAAGAATGCATTGCAGAAAACCGAAAGTTAAATGATGACATTAGATACTTTGAAGAAACAGGAAGTTTCGATTTCCTGTTTCTTAAAAATGAACTAGATATTTCATTGTAAAAATGCTTAATCTGGTTTAGAAACGTTTGAAGTTATTTTTTAGCTGAAGATTTGATGAGACGTTTGATATAGAACGGCATTGATGATTTGAAAAGGTTGATAAATAAAATTAAATGTTTTGAAGGAAACAGGAAGTTTCGACTTCCTGTTTCTATTTTTATGTTGGCTATTAATCAGTTGCACTAAATGTTTTTAATAAATAAAAACAAAGAGTTTTGCACTGAGAAAACGGGAAAGTAAAACTTTCCCGTTTTTTTATGGTTTTAAGTAGTTGCTTTTAAACTGGAATTTGCCTTCTCTAAAAGCTTAATAACTTCTTCATCTGGAACTTGATCAAATTCTTCATAGAATTGTCCAACGGCAAAAAAATTATGAGGTGTTAATAAGCAAATCGTTTTATCAACCAAAGGCATGTTTTCTAATTTTTTGATTACTGAAGGGGGGCCAACGGGTAAGGCCACAATAATTTGAGAAGGGTTTTGTTTTTTTATTAAGTTGATGCACGAAATCAGCGTATGGCCTGTTGCGACACCATCGTCCACCAGAATAACTATTTTGTTTTCAAGGCTTATTGAGTCATTCTTTCCATAATACTTCTTGTGTCGCTCTTTTAATAATGATCTAATCCTATTTGTTTCTTCATTTAAATAGTCATCTGAAATAGTATTGGCATTATCACTTAAAATCCTGTCATTAAGAGTTACAGCACCAATAGCATATTCTTTGTTCGATGGGTGCCCAATTTTCTTTGAAAGGACAATTTCCAATGGAAGATGTAATTGTTTTGAAATAGTATACCCCACAGGTAGACCACCTCTAGGAATAGTTACAACTATGGCTCTTTTATTATGATTGTATTTACTTAACTTTTCTGAAAGCAACCTACCTGCTTCATATCTATTTTCAAACATGATTGTTTGTTTTTAAATTTTAAGATATTTGTCTAACCAATCGATAGAAATTTTAGCAACCATTTCTAAAGCTCCAGGTTCTTCAAATAAATGGGATGCTCCATTAATTATTTTTAATTCCCTTATCCCAGAAAGTTCACTTTTGGCTTTTTTATTTAGTTCAATTACAACTTCGTCATTACCTCCAACAATTAACAAGGTAGGTGTTAATATTTTACTTAAACTAGACATGGCTAAATCTGGTCTGCCTCCGCGAGATATAACAGCTTTAATATTTTTACCCAATATAGCTGCCGCTTTTAATGCCGATGCTGCACCTGTGCTAGCACCAAAATAGGCCACCGGTAATTTTTTTGTTTCTTTATTGCTAGAAACCCAGCTGGTTGCGTATAATAATCTTTCTGTTAGAAGCTCTATATCAAATCGGTTTTCATAAATCATTTCTTCTTGTGTAGTAAGAAGATCAAAAAGTAAACTTGAAAAACCTTGCTCAAACAACAATTCAGCAACATAATTGTTTCTGCTACTAAACCTGCTACTTCCACTGCCATGTGAAAATAAAACGATTCCCTTGCTCTTTTTTTTCAATCGTAAAATTCCATTCAAAAAAGTGTTTCCAATTGGAATTTCAATTTCTGTATAGTTATCTGTCGTAATCATAGCAATAGGTTAAAACATGACATTTTGGTAAACCATAGATTTTAAATTTTTAGGTAGACCCGTTCTTATGTCTTCGAGCTCACCTAAAGAAATATATTTTCTTAGGATTATGAATGTGGTATCGATATAATTTTCAGCAAGTTCGTCAGATCCCAAGTCGTGTATCGATGTAACGCCATCATATTTTCTTACCAAATCAATAAAATCTGGCATTGTTTTAATTTTTTTCTTTTTTTGAATAGTCCAACCATTAACATACACTGCTTTTAAAAACATTGGGAATTGTGAAATCAATTGTAAAGATTCTTCGGTGGTAATAACATCTCTTAATGCATGTAAGATAGCGGATAGTACGCGACCAGCTTTATCAGTATCGTGAGCTAAATCCATTTCTTTAGCATATTTTTTTAAAAATGTATTAGCTTCTGCTGCAAATTGTGTGAAATTAAGTGCCATGGTAGTTTAGTTTTAGTTTATTTATAAATATGCAAATTGATGGAGATTTATGAAATGATAAGTATCAATGTGAAATAGATTCTTAGTTCATAAATTTGATATAGAGCACTTTATGTTGTGTTAACACTATCTGCAAATGCTAAACAAATTCTAAATGAACGTTATCTTTTAAAAGATAGCGGAGGCAATTATATTGAAACTCCTGAGCAACTTTTTAAACGTGTTGCAAGATTTGTATCCAGTTGTGAAGCGAAAGAAAAAGATAAATATGAAAAAGAGTTTTTCAACATTTTAAGTAATTTATATTTTTTACCAAACTCACCAACATTAATGAATGCAGGATGTCATCATGGGCAATTAAGTGCGTGTTTTGTTTTGCCAATAGAAGATAGTTTAGAAGATATATTTAGCATTTTAAAATACGCAGCACTTATTCATCAAAGTGGAGGAGGAACAGGATTTAATTTTTCAAAACTTCGTCCAGAAGATGATTTAGTAAGCTCTGCCAGTGGGACTTCTTCAGGCCCTGTTGCCTTCATTAAAGTATTTGATGCAGCTACAGAATATGTTAAACAAGGAGGAAAACGCAGAGGTGCTAATATGGGGATTTTAAATGTAAATCACCCGGACATTGAAGCGTTCATAATCTCTAAATCTAGTAAAAATGCCCTTAATAACTTTAATATTTCAGTTGGTGTTACCGATGATTTTATGAGAGCTGTTATAAACGATTCAAACTGGGAACTTATAAACCCTCGGACTAAAAAAGTAACAAAAGTAATAAAGGCAAAAACTTTATGGGGGTTAATAATTAAGGAAGCGTGGAAAACTGGAGATCCTGGGTTAATTTTTTTAAGTACCATCAATGCTCAAAATCCTACACCAAAAAGCGGGGAAATCGAAAGCACTAACCCTTGCGGTGAAGTTCCTTTGTTAAATTATGAGAGCTGTAATTTAGGATCTATTAACCTTTCTAAAATGATTAGGAAGCAGGGGAGAGAGGTTGAAATAGATTGGCAAAAATTGGCAAAAACAATTTGTTTAAGCGTACGTTTTTTAGACAACATTATTACGTTAAATCATTATATACTACCACAGATTAAAAAGATCACCTTGGCTAACAGAAAGATAGGTTTAGGCGTTATGGGTTGGGCAGAATTACTTATTCTATTAAACATACCTTATGAATCGCAAGAAGCTGTTGCATTAGCTGAAAATGTTATGCAGTTTATCAAAAATGAAAGTTATAAAACATCAGAAAAATTAGCAATTGAAAAAGGTGTGTTTCCAGAATGGAAAAACAGTATTTATGCTTCAAAAATTAAATTAAGAAATGCTACATGTAATAGCATTGCCCCAACAGGAACAATATCGGTAATTGCCAATACATCTTATTCTGTAGAGCCATTATTTGCTTTGGCATATCATCGCATAGGTATTTTAGGTAATAAAACGCAAACGGAAATAAATGCATATTTTATTAAGAAAATGAAGGCATTAAATATCTGGAATGCTGAAGTTCAAAATACGATAATTAAAACGGGCAGTATAAGTAGTATCGAATCAATTCCAGAGCGAATTAAATCTCTTTTTAAGACCAGCTTAGAAATTTCTTGGCAATATCATTTATTACATCAACAGGCTTTTCAAAAATATACTGATAACGCGGTTTCTAAAACTATAAACCTGCCAGAAGATTCTACTGAAGAAGATATTTCAAACATATTCATGACGGCCTGGAAATACAAACTTAAGGGTATTACAATATACAGATATGGAAGTAAAACGCATCAAGTACTTCAAAAGTGTGGTTTAAATAATAGTGTAACATGTTAATAAAGTCTGTTTGATAAATATCATTGTACCAGGTTATTAATGTTTTTATTTTTAAGTTAAATGATGTAACCATGAGAAAAATTTTGATTCCTACTGATTTTTCTGAAAATGCTACAAATGCTATTCATTATGCCGTTGATTTATTTAAGTATGAGATTAGTGAATTTTATTTTATGCATGTTTACCAGGATGAGATTTATTCTGATGAGAAAAACATAACGCGGGAAACTATAGATCAAACAAAAAAAATAGTTAGTAAAAATTCTTCCGAACAACTAACTTCTCTCCTTAATCAGATTGAAAAGTACTCACCAAATCCTAGGCATAAATATCATATAATTTCTTCAGACAGTCTTCTTTTAGACGAAACCGATAAAATAGTTGATAATGAAAATATAGATATTATTGTGATGGGTACTCGAGGAAAAACCAATGATAAAAAAGTAACTTTTGGCAGCCATACGCTTCAGGTGTTAAAATATGTACAATGCCCTGTTTTGGCAATTCCCGAAAATTATAAATATACACAACCAAAGCATATTTTATTTCCAACTAATTATATGATACCCTTTAAACGAAGAGAATTGAAATTACTTTGTGAAATGGCGTCCCCTTACAGAGCAATTATAGACATGCTTTACATTTCTAAAACTAAAAAATTATCAATAAGGCAGGAGGATAATCGTGATTTTGTAAATGAAACATTATGTAAAAATGAAATCAATTTCAAGGTTATTAACAGTAAAAATATCATTAACACGATTTACACTTATATTAAAGAAAGGAGTATTGACATTCTCGTAATGGTAAATACTCGGCATTCGTTTGTAGAAAACATCATGTTTCAATCTGTAATAGATGAATTAAGCTTAAATCTTGATATTCCTTTTTTAGCATTACAAAATATGAAACGAGAGTAATATAAAGTTAAAAAACAGTCATCATGAAAAAAATATTATTACCTACCGATTTTTCTGAAAATTCCTGGAATGCGATTGCATATGCCTTACAATTGTTTAAAAATGAAACCTGCAAGTTTTTCCTATTAAACACCTTTACTCCTGTAATTTATGACTATGAGTATGTGATGGTTTATCCCGCACAATTTGGAATGGTTGATACTATAAGAGAAACCTCTTTAAAAAAATTAAAAGATTTAGAAACTAAAATTGATAAGGAGTATAAAAACCCGAAACATAGTTTTGAGTCCATAGGGGTATTTAATGTCTTAGTACAAGAAATTAAGGAAATTGTGGAAGAGAAAGTTATAGATTTTGTGATTATGGGAACAAAAGGTGCTACTGGTGCTAAGGAAGTATTATTTGGTTCGAATACAGTACATGTATTTAAAAATATAAAATGTCCTGTTCTGGCCATTCCTCAAAATTTCAAATTTGAAACACCTCACGAAATATTATTCCCTACAGATTATGAAGTGGAATATTCCAAAAAACACTTACAACCTTTAATAGATATTACATCGTTATACATTTCTAGAATTAATATTCTAAATGTGTCTTTTGGGTATGATTTGTCTGAAAAACAAGATAAAAACAAGAAGAAACTTGAATCTTTCTTTAAGAAAACTGCCCACTTGTTTCATAGTGTTGTAAGCGAATCTGTTCCAGAAGCCATTTCTGAATTTCAGTTAAAAGCAAGAATAAATTTATTAGTAATGATTAATAATAAACATTCATTTTTTGAAAACATATTTTTCAAATCGACTATTAACCAAATAGGATTTCACTTAAATGTACCTTTTTTACTAATTCCTTCAAAAACTAAATAATCTTAAAAATCATGGAAAAGCGAATTTTATTACCAACAGATTTCTCAGACAATTCATGGAGCGCAATTGTATATGCTTTAAAGCTATATAAAGATGAAGTATGCACATTTTACTTTTTAAATTCGATGGCTATGGGATTTTCAACTATGTCCAATATATCTAATAAATTATCTAAATCAATCAGAGATATTGCTCTAAATGAATTATTGGAATTAAAGGAAATGGCTGAAAATTCAAATGTGAATTCAAACCATAAATTTGAAATAATTTTGAGTTCTGATGATTTAAATCAAGCTGTTGAATCTGCTGTTTTAAAGTACGGTATTGATTTAATAATAATGGGAACAAAAGGTGCGACTGGCACTGAAGAATTTTTATTTGGAACAAATACATTACATCTTATTAATAATATGAGTATTTGCCCTGTTTTAGTATTACCAGAAGACTTCGATTTTGTTGAACCTAAGGAAATTGCATTTTCAACCGATTTTAATCGTTTTTATAGTCCTGGAGAATTAGAGCCCTTAAAGAAATTGGCGGACATGTATAACGCTAAAATTAGAATTGTTCACATTAATGTGGAAGAAAAGCTTGATGATCTTCAGGAGTATAACTTAATAGTTTTGAAGAGTTATTTGTTTGATTATGAGCATAGTTTTCATTGGATGCCAGAGTATGCTAAAAAAACTATCGAAATTAAAGATTTCATAACAGAATTAGACATCGATGTACTGGCAATGATTAATTACCGTCATGGTTTTATTGAAAATTTAATAAAAGAACCTGTGATTAAAAAAATAGGTGGTAAACCCATTGTTCCATTTTTGGTTATACCCGAATGAGTTGATATTTATCATTGCAATAAGGTGCTTTCTAATTTATATTTAAATTAAATAAAATAAAAATGAAGCGCAAGATACTATTACCTACAGATTTTTCTAAAAATTCGTGGCGAGCTATTACTTACGCACAAGAATTATATAAAAATGAGTCTTGTACTTTTTATATTTTAAACGTGTTTTCTGCAATTGGAAACCCCATTGTTAGTCTCATAAGTTTAGAGCCTGGGAGCGAATTATATGAAACTGCAAAGCTTAAATCAGATAATGGTTTAGCAAAGGTCCTAGATATGCTTACACTTTCAAAGCAACAAAATCCAAAACATCAATTTGAAACCCTCTCAAAGTTTAATAATACCGTTGACGCTATTAAAATTGTAGTGGAGGAAAAGGATATAGACATGATCGTTATGGGAAGTAAAGGGGAAACAGCCTCAATAAAATCTGTTTTTGGAAGTGTGGCTATTGATGTCATGGAAAAAGTTAGAAATTGTCCTGTAATTGTAGTGCCAGAATTAGCTAAAAACCTGTTACCGAAAGAAATTGTTTTTCCTACTAGTTTTAAAACGCACATAAAAAAACGCGAATTAAAACATTTAACAGAGTTAGCGGCAATCTGTAAAGCGTCAATACGAATTCTGCATATTAAGGTTGAAGAAAAATTAAATCTAAAACAAATAAATAATAAAAAACTAATGGAAGAGTATTTCGATAAAATTGATTATTCATTCCATGAGTTGAGTCATAACGATATTTTTATTTCTATCAATTGTTTTGTAGAAAGTAGAGATAGTGATATGGTAGCTTTTATTAATAAAAAACATGCTTTTTTTGGAAGTAT
>JAHEDS010000035.1:0-16225 GCA_024641135.1 Flavobacteriales bacterium | reverse complement strand
TTTTCCTTAGATAAATTAAAACTATCATTAAAGCGTGTTGGGACAGACAATCAAACGGTTAATCAAATTGTTGATACTGTAAAAGATGAGCTGTATCAGGGAATTTCAACCAAAGAAATTTACAATCGCGCATTTGCAATGCTTAAAAAGAAGCAAAGTTATTTAGCGTCAAAATACAAACTAAAAAAGGCAATTTATGAGTTAGGACCAACCGGTTTTCCTTTCGAGAATTTTATAAGTTCTATTTTAAAATATTCGGGATATAAAACAGAGGTTGGTAAAACTTTACAGGGAAAGTGTGTTAAACATGAAATAGACGTAGTTGCTCATAAAAACAATGAGACTACTATAATTGAGTGTAAATTTCATAATGAGCCCGGTTTAAATTGTAATGTAAAAATCCCATTGTATATAAATTCACGATATAATGATGTGAAAACGTTTTGGAATGCAAATCCAAATAATGGCACAAAACTTAACAACGGTTGGGTGGTGACTAATACACGGTTTACCGAAGATGCCATGCTATTTGGTAAATGCTCTAATTTGTATTTATTGAGTTGGGATTACCCAAAAGATAATGCACTTAAAGATAGAATAGATCGACTTGGGTTATATCCAATTACGGTTTCTACATTATTAACTAATAGAGAAAAGCAGTTTTTGTTAAGTAGAGATATTGTGCTTTGTAGAGAACTGGTTGGCGATGTGTTTTATTTAGACCATTTAGGCGTTTCAGAAACAAGAAAGGAAAGGATTTTAAAAGAAATGAAAATGCTTTGCCGCACATAAATAATGAATTTATGGAAAATATGGTTAAAATAACTTTTTTAGGTGCTTCTGGCGTTGTTACTGGATCTAAATTTCTTATTGAGACATCCGAAAAAAACATTCTTATTGATTGCGGAATGTTTCAAGGATTAAAAGAGTTGAGGGAACTCAATTGGAGTAATCTTCCTGTCGATGTTAAGACGATTGATGTGGTCTTGCTTACGCATGGTCATTTAGATCATGTAGGCTATCTGCCAAGACTTTTAAAACAAGGATTTAAAGGCAAAATAATTGGGACGGCACCCACATTGGCTATTGCAGAAATTATATTAAAAGATAGCGCTAAAATTCATGAAGAAGAAGCTGATAAAGCGAATAAGGAACAATATACTAAACACAATCCGGCATTACCGTTTTATACACTTTTGGATGTAGAAAAAACAATTGACTTATTTCATAGCGAGCAGATCGATAAATGGCTGAAACTATCTGAAAATATATCGTATCGCTTTCAATTTAACGGACATATTTTAGGTGCTACATATATTGATTTAGACATTAAAGGAAAACGATTTGTTTTTTCGGGAGATATTGGCAGGCAGAACGATTACTTATTAGACGATCCAAAAAAACCAGAATGGGCCGATTTTTTGTTTATTGAAAGCACTTATGGTAATAAATTACATAAACAGGAAAATATTGAAGAAATTTTATCTGAATTAATTAAAGAAACGATATATAACAAAGGAAATTTAATAATACCAAGCTTTGCTGTTGAGAGATTGCAGACACTAATTTATATATTATGGAAACTCTATAAAAATAACGCTATTCCAAACATCCCTATTTTTATTGATAGTCCAATGGGGAATAGGGTACTGGAGGTTTTTCAACGTTTTCCTGAATGGCATAAATTATCTGTTTCAGAATATAAGGCCATGTGTAATCATGTCACTATTTTGGAGTCGTATAAAGAAACTTGGGAAACAATTGACAACAACCGTCCAAAAATTATCATTGCTGGTAGCGGAATGATTACTGGTGGACGCGTATTAACCTATTTACAACAATTTATTGACGAGCCTTCGACAACCGTTTTATTAGTTGGTTATCAAGCTGAAGGAACTAGAGGACGGCAATTACAAGATGGTGCCCATGAAATTAAATTTTATGGAAAATATTATCCTGTAAAAGCACAAGTTAAAAGTATAGAAAGCCTATCGGCACATGCAGACCAACATGATTTACTTAAATGGATGAGCCACATAAAAAATATTCCTGAAAATGTGTTTTTAATACATGGGGAACCACCTGTATTGGACGCATTTAGGGCTAAAATTCATGACACATATAAGTGGAATGTAACCATCCCTAAACTATTAGATGTTCAAACAATTATTATTTAGTTTTAATTAGAAAAAATATGGAAACACAAGAAACATATAAAAGCTTCAATGACTCAAAATCCTTTGAAGAATTATTTTATAATTTAAAAAAAGAAGAATATAGGCTCTTAGAATTACAATATGAGTTGCAATTCTATCTGGCTTTATTATATAAATCAATATTTAAACCTAGGGTTATGAATTTATATGAAACATTGGCTAGATTTAAATATGATATAGGAATTTTAGAGGAAAAACGATTGAAATTATTGAATAAATTAGGACTTCATATTCTACAAATTAAAAACAAAATGAACTTGAAAGATTTAAATGCAGAATATCTTTTAAGAGAAGAACTGGACGGATTGGAGTCTGAAATAAGCAGTTTTCATCAAAAGACGTCAAATTTCAAATTAGGATTTTTTGAATATTTACAGAGTACTATTCTTAATTGAAAATTGTTGAAAAACACCTTAAAATTTGCCTTATGTGATTGATAGAAATCATTGTGAAAAGCTCTTTTTCATAATACATTGGTGTTGTAAAATAGGTTTAATATAAAACAATAATATTATGACAACACTAATGAAACGCAGAAAATTAAATGATTTATTCCCAATGGAAAATAGAATGTTAACTCCTTGGAGTAATAACTTTTTAAGACCTTGGACTAACAGGTTATTTAGCTCTAATTTTGACGAAATAAACAGTTTGTTAAGATTTGATGATGTTTTTAAAGATGACTTTTTTGCTGATGATAGTTTAATGCCTGCAATGAACATTAAAGAGCATCCGCAAGATTATGAAATTGAATTAGCGGTACCTGGATTTAATAAAAAAGATTTTGAGGTTACTATGGAAGATGATGTTCTTCATGTTTCTGGAGAAAAAGAAATTGAAAAAGAAGAAAAAGAAGACGATTACAGTCGTAAAGAGTTTAGCTATAAATCTTTCAAAAGATCAATGGTGCTTCCTAATTCTATTGATTTTGATCAAGATGTGAAAGCTTCTTATAAAAACGGTATTTTAAAAGTTAAACTTCTTAAAAAAGAAGAGGTTATTGAAAAAGAACATCCAAAAAAAGTAATTGAAGTTATTTAATTTCTTCAAAAAGCAGAAAGTGATTAACTACTATGAAATTACTTTCTGCTTTTTTTAATTTTTAAATCTAAAAGAATGGAAACAAAACAAATAAAAGCCAAATATCAAGAATGGCTAAGTCCGGAAATTATTCATAAAGCATCTCTAGATTGGTTGTCTGAATTAAAATTTATTAAAGACGAACAATTATTTTTTGATGATTTAATAAAATCCTATACGTTACAGCTATTAGACTCAAAGCACTATAAAAAAAGTAAGGATTTAATAGATAAGTTGGACGAACTAAAAAAAGGAACCAAAACAATTATTGGAATTGTTAAATCTCATGAAAATGACCTTAAAATTTTGGTTGATGGTATTGACCAGTTAAAAGAAGAAGAAGCTTACAGAAAAGAACATTTAAGATTAATAATTGAAGTAAGTAGTTTCCTTGAAAAGTATAGAGCCGTTAAAAAGCAAGTTTTTAAGCTAATTAAGGGTATTATTAAAGAAGGGAAACAGAAGAGACTTCTAGCTTAAAAAAGTCGTTGATTAAATAATTTATGTCTTTTTTACTATAACTCTGGCTAAATAAAGTTGCAACAAGAATTATTTTGAATACTGAACAGTTTTTTCTTTCAACTGTTTCAGTTGTGTATGTTGTTATTTATGCGTTTTCAATATTAATTTTTTAGGCTGTTACCAGAATTTTATATTAAAATAATTAAGAACTTATGAAAACATTAAAATTTACAATAATAATTATTGCAATGTTACTAGCTTCATGTGTAAGTCAAAAAAAATACAGTGATGCTGAAAATCGGGCAAAACTTTTAGAAGAAAGATCACAGTTTTGTGAAAATGATTTAAAATTAAAGCAAAATGAAGTTTTGGTTTTAAAAACGAATTTAGAAAACGAAGAAAACAAGGTAAACGTCCTTGAAAAACAAATAGATTATTTTAAAAGTACAAATACTAATTTATTGGATAGGCTCTCAGATTTATCTGTTGTTAGTAAAACAGGAGCAGAAAGTATTAAACAATCTTTAGAAGCTTTAAACGAGCAAAACAAATACATTAAAGATCTTACTACAAATATGCAACGTAAAGATTCTCTAAACTTGGTGTTAGTAATGAACCTTAAAAGATCGTTAGACAATTTTGATGATGAAGACATTAATATCGAAGTAAAAAAAGGGGTAGTTTACATTTCAATTTCAGACAGAATGCTTTTTAAATCTGGTAGTTTTAAAATAAGTGACAGGGCAGAAGAGGTAATTGGTAAGATTTCAAAAATCGTAAATGACCATAAAGATCTGGATATTTTGGTTGAAGGGCATACTGATAATGTGCCAATTTCTACAGAATGTATGATGGATAATTGGGATTTAAGTGTGAAACGCGCCACTTCAATTGTTCGCTTAATGCAAACAAAATTTAATTTAGACCCACAAAGAATGACTGCTGGTGGACGTTCTGAGTTTATTCCAAAATCCACAAATGAAACATCACAGGGTAGAGCACTTAACCGTAGAACTGAAATTATTATATTGCCTAAACTTGATCAGTTTTTTGAACTTTTAGAACCTCCAAAAGCAAATGATATTCAATAATTTAATGTAATTAAGTATTTATAATTATTTGAATCTATTGTTATAAATAAAAAAGCCTTACGACTTGTAAGGCTTTTTTATTCAATCAATGTGCTATCTTTTAAGAATTTTTTTGGTTGTATATGCTTTTTCAGAATATATTTTTACAATGTAAATTCCTTGTGGTAATTCACTTGTTTTAATGGAATTAAATTCTGTTTTAATCTCTTTTACTTTTTTACCTAGAACAGAATATATTTCAACTTTAGTTATTTGAATTTTAGAATTAATGATTAAAATATCTTTGACTGGATTTGGGTAAATAGTTATGGCATTTTTAAAAAATGAATCCTTTACCCCAAGAGTTGAATTTGCAGCACCTGGACTTGCATAAATTTCGTAATCGTTATATACACCAAAGTAATTGCTAGAATTTTTCCAATTAGCGGGATCTGTATTATCAGATAAAGGATTAATAAGTTCCATTGAATGTCCTAAGCCAGCGGCACGGTCGGGCCAAGGTTTTCCAGCGTGATAGGTTAGTGAATCTATCATAACTCCTGAATGATGATTGGTATTAACAATAAAAAGGGATTCGGCTTCATCATTACTTAAATTAGCCCCCATCCATTGGTATGCATCAATTCCAAAAAAATCTTTGAATGCTACTGCATTTTTCACAGTAATCCAATAGGAATCTGGTTGTAGTGTATATTCTGGTAATTTTCCGCTAGCAATACCTCCTTTAATCATTAATCCACCTAATTCAATAGGAGTATCAGTAATATTGTATAATTCAATAAATTCAAGATTATCGTTTTGCTCTTTAGGCGGTTCATCAAACATAATTTCTGTGATGACTAATCCTTTAGTTAGCGGGTTGTAAATTATGGTTGAAGTAGTTGTTACCATCGTATTACCGGCAAGATCTGTTATGTTTGAAATTTCGAGATCATAATATCTGCCAATATTTAAAGGTGTTATTAAATTTAAGGTAATTAAATCAGATTCAATTTGGTTGATAGATTCAATGGCAGGCAATTCGTTAATTTCGGTGATTTTATGCTCTCCAGTATCACCATGTCCTGATGTTGAACCAAGTGAAAAAACAAAGTTAACTGGATCTAAGGTTGATGCATCCACAGCTTCATTAAATTGAATATTTATTTGATTTACATTTAGTATTTTAGGTTCAACAGCAATTGGAGGGAATAAATCTTCTGGTGCTGAATAAATATATACGTCGTCAATAAGTAGCTTTGCTACAGTTCCTTTTTTTGCTCCCGACTTTGCTATAAATTTTAAAACAACATTAGGATTATCATTTGCATCAGTATGAAATGGGAAAGTGAATTCTTTATATGGTGTATCAGCATTTACAAATCCACGATAATCTGTACCCATAATAAATTTTGGTCCAAAAGTGAGGCCACCATCTACAGACAGCTTCAAATAGAGTTTAACATGTTTCATAGCTCCAGTTGCCACTGTTGCAACCCAGAAATTTGCAACAACATTTTCTAAACCAGTGAGATCAAGATTTACATCTGCAGTAATTTCAATTTCTTCTTCATCCTCACCTTCTTCAACTACAGGCCAGAGTCCTAATGCAGATGTACAGCTTTTTACATTTGTTTTTTCTTGAAATATTCTAACACCATCTACAATATTTCCAAACCAGTTATTAATAAAAAACACATTATTTCCCTCTGTAAATGTTACATTTTCAAAACTTTCAGTATAAGGAAATTGAGTTACTTGTCCAAAAGTTTTTGTGAACAAGGAAAAGAACAATAATACAAGTAATAATGGTAAAAATCGTTTCATAGTTAAATCATTTAAAAATTAGAAATACCCCAAAACTGAGACTAATACATGATTTTATGGGACAGCAGAATTATTAATAGCTAAACTAATTCTTGGTGTTAATTTTTGAAATGATTTTAATCAATCAATCGTTGGGATTAATTAGTGATTGATTATTTTTTTACCTAGGTTTTGAACATAAAAAAAGCCTTACTGAAATTGTAAGACTTTTTTTAAATATTTGATAACAGTTACAATTCTTATATAAAAAGTAATTGACAACCTTCTTGATCGGCTCTACTATAGAAGTCACCAATTGTTAAGATACCATCTAACTCATCAATTAGATCTTCTTTTTTCAAGTGGAACATATCTACAGCCAATTTGCAAGCCCATAATTTACATCCTGAATCAGAAAGAATTTCAAGAAATTCCCCAACAGGAGGCATATCTAGTTTTTCCATTTCTTTTTTCATCATTGTTGTAGCAAGAGCTTCCATTCCAGGTAAACCACCTAACATAGTTGGTATATGCATTCCAGGATTTCCAACAGTAGCTACATGTAAATGTTCTAATTTTTTCTTTTGAATGGCTTCTAGTCCAAAAAATGTAAAAAATATTTCTGATTCAATACCTTCCATTCTAGCTCCATTAGCCATAACAAACGCAGCATATGCATTTTCAATAGTTGCTTTCGAAAGAATGAAAAGCATTTTTTTAACTTTAGTACTCATAATTTTATGATTTTATATTATTAGATACAGCTTTTAGGTTTTGGTACACCTGCTATTTTAGTTGAAATTTTTAATGGTCCACCAGGGAATAATTCATAAAATTCTTTGATATCTAATACACCACTTTTTTTAATTCCTCTTACAGATAAGGCCACATCGTTTTTTACTTGATCTTGAATCCAGTATAGTACTTCCCAGTGTTTATCTGTTAATTCAATTCCGTTTTCTTTAGCTATTTCTATAGCTATTTCTTTGTTCCATTGAGATAAATCTGTTAAGTATCCATCTTCAGTAACATCTAGTCTAATTCCTGCTATGTTTAAGTCCATAATAATTGTTTTTAATTTATTTTTTTTCCTTTTAAACTCATATTTCTGCTTACCATTGGAATTGGTATTCCTTTTAAAAGCATATTCCAATAAATCCACCTAAAAGCTAATTTACCCCAATGATTGAATATACTTTCTTTTAAAAGCTTCAGAGGACCAATACCTGCAATAGGAAATGTTCCTTCCAAAGGTTCAAATTTGTAATTGAAATCGATTAACAATGCTTTATTTTTTCCTGTTTCAATAAAGCAATTGGCATGACCATCAAACTCTTCTTTTAATGGTTTACCTTCAATATATAATAAAATATTATCTGTTAAGGTTTCCGATGCAAAGTGAGCCACTGAACCGGCTTTTGATGCAGGTACGTTAGTTGCATCTCCAATTACAAATATGTTTTCATTATCAATTGATTGAAGTGTGTTGTGATGTGTTGGTACAAAATTTAAATCATCACCCATACCTGAACGTTCAATAACTTCATCACCCATATTCGTTGGAACAGTAACAAGTAAATCAAAATCAACAGTTGTATCGGCATAATCTACAATTTGATTTTTTTCATTATCTACTCTTTCAATATTGAAATCCGTAACAACTTTAATATTTTTTTCTTTCATTAAATGACTTAGAGCTGCTGTTGCTTTAGGCTTAGTAAAAGCTCCACCAAGCGGCGTAACATATGTTAAATCAACTTTGTCTCTCATTCCTTTTTTTGTAAAATAAGAATCGGCTAAGAAAACAAACTCTAAAGGTGCAACTGGGCATTTAATTGGCATTTCTGTAAAGTGAACAACCATTTTTCCACCTTTCCAATCTCTTAGTTTATTTCTTAAAGCTAAAGAACCTTCAAAAGTATAAAAATCGAAAACTGATTTATGCCAATTTTCACCTTTCATGCCCTCAGTTTCCTGTGGAGCAATTTTACAACCAGTAGCAACAATTAAAATATCATAATTTAAAGTTTCATCTTCTAATTCAACTTTGTTTTCTTTAGGAAAAATTTGCTCTATTTTCTTTTGAACATAGTTAACTCCTTTTGGTATAAATTTTTTACCAACTTTTTTTACTTGATTTTCATTATAAATATCAAATGGTAAAAAAAGAAAACCTGGCTGATAATAATGTGTTTTATATTGATCTACTATGGTAATTTGCCATTCTTTTTTTGGTAGTTTAGAAACTAAATGATTTGCCATCATGGTTCCTGAGGTGCCTGCTCCTAAAATAACTAAGTTTTTCATTTTTTTTGATTTACAATCTAATTACTTAATGTTTTAATGTGTAATCTAATTTGATACAAAATTATAGGTTTAGTAGACTGTAAAACATGACATAAATCATATTATTCTCCTTGTGTAACAATTGTTACATACTGTAATTGAGAACTTTGCAATTATTTTTTAGACTTTTAGCTAAAGTGTTTTTTTTAATTTTTATTATAAAAAAAACATTATGATAATTAAATAAATCGCTATATTTGATTGGATATAACGAAAGTATCATGATTAGTATTGAAGAAGCTTTATTTGCTGTTGAGAAGAATAGTATCAATATTTCTAAAGAAATAATCTTATCTACTGCAAAAGCTGGAAATTCAATACTTTATAAAGATATCTACTCTCCAATAAATATGCCTCCATTCAGACAATCTGCTATGGATGGTTATGCCTTAAATTTACATGATGATTTAATATATTCTATTATTGGAGAAGTAAAAGCTGGCGATATTTCAAAAATAGAGTTAAGGAAGGGGGAAGCTATTCGGATTTTTACAGGAGCACCAGTACCAGATTCTGCCAATGCAGTTATTATGCAGGAGAAAGTTAAAATAGTAGACAATAATAATATTATTATTGACTCAAAACTCTCTGTTAATTACAATATTCGAGCCATTGGAGAGCAAGTAAAAATAGGTGAACTTGCTTTAAAGAAAGGAACAAAACTTACACCGGCTGCTATTGGGTTTTTATCTTCTCTAGGAATTACTGAAGTATCTGTTTATAAAAAACCTTCAATTGCTTTAATTACTACAGGAAATGAACTGATTGAGCCAGGTCAAAGTCTAGAATATGGGAAAATATACGAGAGTAATTCAAAAATGCTTCAAAATGCGTTGATTGGTTTGGGTTTTACTGATATTTCTGTTCATAAAATTGAGGATGATTATGAGGAAACTTTATCCTTAATGAAGAGTGTAGTTAAAACTAATGATATGGTAATTATTACCGGGGGTATTTCTGTGGGTGATTATGATTTTGTAGGGAAAGCCCTAAAAGAAATTAATATAAATGAAATATTTTATAAAGTAAAACAAAAGCCTGGTAAGCCATTATTTTTCGGTAAAAATGATAGCACGATCTTGTTTGCATTACCAGGTAATCCTGCAGCTGCATTAACCTGTTTTTATATCTATGTGTTATTAGCATTGCAAAGAATGACAGGATTAAAGGGAGAAAGTTTGTTAACTATAAAGGCTAAATCAGTTTCAAATTTTGTGAAAATAGGTGATCGCCCTCAATTCTTAAAAGCTATTTATAAGCAAGGAGAAGTAACCATTTTAGAAGGTCAAAGTTCTGCTATGTTACAAACCTATGCTATTTCAAATGCTTTAGTGAAAATGGAAGGAGATGTTGAACAAATTCATGTTAATGATTTGGTTGAGGTAATTTTATTACCATTATAGATAGTGAGTATGAATTATAAAATAAAAAGCCGTATTTGGATTGAATTGGATGGAGAAGAGTTTTTAGGCGAAGGAAAAGTAAAACTATTGAAGGCCATAGATAATACGGGTTCTTTGTCAAAGGCAGCAAAGACCATGAAAATTTCATATAAAAAGGCCTGGCATTTATTAGATGCCGTAAATAATTCAGCAAAAAAGCCTGTTACAGTTAAAAGTATAGGAGGTAAAGGTGGTGGTGGAACCAAATTAACGGTTTACGGGAAATCTTTAATAGTAAATTTTGAGGAAATGAATGAGAAATGCTGGAAATTTTTGGATGTGCAGCTTGAAAATATTAAAAGTTTATAGTGATGTTTCAAATAGAAAATATATATCTTTTTCTGCTTATACTTCCAATAGTTTCATTTTTGTATTCTAGTGTGGGACATGGCGGTGCCAGTGGTTATTTGGCGCTTATGGTACTATTCTCATTTTCGCCAGAAATCATGAAGCCTACAGCGCTTTTATTAAACCTTTTTGTGGCAGGTATTTCTTTTTATTATTATTACAAGGCAGGGTTTTTTAATAAAAGTCTTTTCATTCCTTTCGCTATAAGTTCTATTCCATTGGCGTTTTTGGGAGGAACTATTGAAGTTGATGCCTCAATATACAAGAAAATATTAGCAATTTTATTGGTTTTTGCCATACTTAAGATGCTAAATATTTTTGGAAAAGAGAATAATAGTATAAAACAAGTAAAGCTATGGCAAGGCCTTGTTGTTGGTGGAATTATTGGGTTTTTCTCTGGATTAATTGGTATTGGAGGCGGTATAATTTTAACACCGGTTATTTTACTTTTACATTGGGGTAAAATGAAAGAGGCTGCTGCCGTTTCGGCTTTATTTATCTGGGTAAATTCAGCATCCGGGTTAATTGGCCAATTAAGTACAGGAATTAGTATAAATATAGAGTCTTTTATTTTGGTTGTAATTGCTATGATTGGAGGAGTTTTAGGGGGTTATTTGGGAAGCAAAAAGTTAAACAATCAAAAACTTCGGTATATATTGGCTTTAGTGTTATTTATGGCCTGTTTTAAATTATTCTTTACGTAAAATGATAGATAAAGGAAATATAACTGGAATAATTTTGGCTGGAGGCAAAAGCGCTCGTATGGGTACAGATAAAGGGTTTTTAAAATTAAACAGTAAAACCTTTATTGAACATAGTATAGAAGCATTAAAACCTTTAGTTTGTAAAATAATAATTGTTTCTAACAATCCTGATTATGATATTTTTAATTTTGAAAGAGTTGAAGATATCATTAAAGACGCTGGTCCTTTGGCAGGATTATATTCTGGTTTAAAACAATCAAAAACAGAATTCAATCTAGTGTTAAGCTGTGATGTTCCTTTAATTAATCAAGAAATTTTAGCTAGTTTGATTGAAGCTCAAGATTCTTATACAGATATTGTTCAAATTGTAAGCCAGGGACAATCAATGCCATTAATTGCGTTATATAACAAGCGTTGTGAATCAGTCTTTTATAAGTTGTTAATACATAATGAGCGCCGTTTACATATAGCTGTAAATCAATGTAAAGTAAAAAATATAGAATTAAATTTTAAAAATGATTTATTTACATTGAATATAAATACACCCGAAGAATTAAAAAAAGTAGTCCATGCAAATCACAATTAAATATTTTGGGTTGCTTTCTGAAGTGACCGGCTGTAAAGAGGAAGTTTATGAATTTTCGGGTGGCAGTATTGCTAAATTGATTGATGAACTTTATGTAAAGCATCCATCTTTAAGGAATAAAGAATTTCAAGTAGCTCAAAATCAAGAATTGGTACCTTTAAAAACTGAATTAATTAGTAATGAAATAGTTTTATTACCACCCTTTTCTGGTGGGTAAATATTTTTAATGGATAGATACAACAGACATATTATCCTTTCAGAAATTGGTCAAAAAGGCCAGGATAAACTGTCCAATGCTAAAGTTTTAGTTGTGGGGGCAGGTGGTTTAGGGTGCCCAGTTTTACAGTACCTAGCAGCGGCAGGTGTTGGTAATATCGGTATAATTGATTTTGATGTCGTTGAAAAATCTAATCTTCAACGTCAAATATTATTTGGTTCATCTTCTTTAGGAAAGAATAAAGCAGAAGCGGCGAAAATGAGACTGTTGGATTTAAATGACAGTATTTCCATAAATGCTTATCCTGAAAAATTAACCTATCAAAATGCCCTAGACTTATTTAATCAGTATGACATTATTGTGGACGGCACAGATAATTTTGAAACGCGTTATCTTATAAATGATGCTTGTATTTTAACTAATAAACCTTTAGTATTTGGTGCTATTTATAAGTTTCAGGGGCAAGTGTCTGTTTTTAATCATAAAAATGGGCCGTCTTATAGATGTGCCTTTCCAAATAAACCAAAAAGGAACTCCGTTCCAAATTGTTCAGAAGTTGGTGTATTAGGGATTCTACCAGGAATAATCGGAAATTTACAAGCGAATGAGGTTCTAAAAATAATTCTAGGTATTGGGAACCTACTTTCTGGAAAATTGCTTTTTTATGATGCATTAACAAATCAAATAACTACCCTAACAGTTAAAAGGAATGATACCGAAATCCAGAAAATAATATCAATTAAAAATGATTTTAAAAAAGTGGAGTTGAACCAACCATGTGAAGTTCAAATAATAGATGTTTCAATAAAAGATATTATCAATAAAAAAAACATACAATTTATAGATGTACGAGAGTTGTATGAACAACCTGAGGTAAAAGGTTTAAATGTGACTAAAATTCCTCTAAGTGTTTTGGAAGATACGATAGGGACTTTAAATAAAGATAAAGATATAGCGGTTTTTTGTCAGGTAGGAATACGAAGTAAAACAGCTGTTTCAATTTTAAAAAACCATAATATTCAGAATTGTTATAATCTAAAAGAAGGCGTATTAGAAATAAATGAATATTTAAATAGAATACAAAAACAAGAAACTAATGGATAATAAAAAGCCAAAAAGTGTTTTTAAGCAAGGGGCAATTTCTTCCGAATTTATTGCAGATTCAATTGCTAAACATCAAACTAAAACAAGTATTGGGGCTCATAACATTTTTTTAGGCCAGGTCAGGGCAGATGTTATTCAAAATAAAACAGTGAGTGCCATAGAGTATACAGCATATGAAGAGATGGCAAATAACAAATTTCATGAAATTCGTGAGGCAACATTTGAAAAATTTGAACTTACCTGTATGCACATTTATCATAGTTTAGGACTAGTTAAAGCAGGGGAAATATGCCTGTTTGTATTTGTCTCTTCCCCACATAGAAAAATGGTTTTTGAAGCTTTAGAATATGTTGTTGAAGAAATTAAATCTAAGGTACCAGTTTTTGGTAAAGAAATTTTTGAAGATAATTCACATCAGTGGAAAATAAATAATTAGTTATGGTAGATATTACTTTTAAAAGTACCACTTTACGAACAGCCATTGCTCAGGCTATCGTGAAAGTAAGTAAACAGGAAACGATTGATGCCATTAATAACGATAAAGTGCCCAAAGGCAATGTATTTGCCATGAGTAAGGCCGCTGGATTATTGGGTGTTAAAAAAACACCAGATATACTTCCTGATTGCCATCCATTACCGATTGAATTTGCAGGAATAGAATATGAGATAAATGGATTGGAAATAACAGTTTTATTTACGGTTAAAACAATTTATAAAACAGGAGTAGAGGTAGAAGCTATGCATGGTGCGAGTGTGGTGGCATTAAATATGTACGATATGCTTAAACCTATAGATAAAGGCATAGAAATTCTTCAGATTAAACTGCTCAATAAAAAAGGCGGTAAATCAGATTTCAGAGACCGATTTAGAACAGATTTAAAAGCGAGTGTCATTGTATGTTCTGATACAATTTCAAAAGGAGAAAAAGAAGATAAGGCAGGAAAGGCTATTATTAAAAAGCTTGAAGAATGTGATGTTTCTGTTATAGATTATATTATTATACCTGATGAAAAAGACATCATTCAAGAGAAAGCCAAACAATTTCAAAATGACGGCATTGATTTGATTATCTTTACTGGAGGAACAGGTCTTTCAAGTCGAGATATAACCCCTGAAGCATTATCGCCTTTATTAGAAAGAAGAATTCCAGGTATTGAAGAAGCTATCAGGAATTATGGGCAAGACAGAACACCTTTTTCAATGTTATCAAGAAGTATAGCAGGAACTTTAAAAAACACCTTAATTTTAGGATTACCAGGTTCAACCAACGGAGCCAAGGAATCTATGGACGCTATTTTTCCATCTGTTTTACATATTTTCAGAATTTTAAAAGGAGCAAGACACGACTAAATGAATAAAAAGGAAAACATATTGCTTGATTCATTTGGAAGAGAGCATACATATTTACGTATTTCATTAGTGGAACGATGCAATTTGCGCTGTTTTTACTGTATGCCTGAAGAAGGTGTTCAGTTAACTCCTAAAAGCCATTTAATGAGCTATGAGGAGATTTATGAAATAGCTAAAACCTTTGTGACTAATGGTGTTACTAAGATTCGTTTAACAGGTGGAGAGCCTTTAATAAGAAAGGACATTCCAATAATATTAGAAAAGTTAGCATCTCTTCCGGTGGAATTATCCATTACTTCAAACGCGGTAATCATTCATAAATTTATTGATACTTTAAAAGAATTTGGTGTTAATAATATTAATGTGAGCTTAGATACATTAGTAAAAGAAAAGTTTAAAAATATTACGCTTAGAGACCATTTTGAAGTGGTTTATAATAATATTTTGCTCTTAATTAAAGAAGGGTTTAAAGTAAAGATAAATGCCGTTTTAATGAAGGGTGTTAATGATAATGAAATTATTGATTTTATTAACTTCACTAAAGATTTACCTGTTTCTGTTCGTTTTATAGAGTTTATGCCTTTTGATGGTAATAAATGGGATTTAAGTAAAATGGTTTCATATAAAGAAGTGATGGAACAGGTAAACAACGCCTTTGAAGAAACAGCAATTGAACGCTTAAAGGACTCACCAAATGATACAGCGAAAAATTATAAAATAAAAGGATTTAAAGGAAGTTTTGCAATCATTAGTTCAGTAACCAATCCATTTTGTGATTCTTGTAACAGGCTCCGGTTAACAGCAAATGGACAACTTAAAAACTGTTTATTTTCTTCGTCAGAATCAGATTTATTAACTGCATTAAGAAAAGGGGAATCTATTGAACCTGTTATTCAAAAAGCAGTTCAAAGTAAATTAAAAATGAGAGGAGGAATGGATACTATCGATAAACTTCAAGACCCAAATAAACACAATAAAAACCGATCCATGATTACCATTGGTGGTTAGCTGTTTAACTTTGTAAAATTTAATTACCTATTGCTAGCATAGCTGTACATAAAACCAATTTAGTTGTAGAATCTAAATCTGGTTTAAGCCAAATTGAATTAGCGTCCTCAAAAGCAACAGTCCCCAGTGAAATTCCATTTTCAATAAATTCATAAAAATATATCCCTATTGGAATCTCATTATTCATATTAATATATTCAAGATGGTCCAAATCTGAATGCCTAACAATAATAGTTCGGTTACCATTAGTAAGCTTACCAATTTCTCCGCCTCCTTGTTCAACAGAGAGAACATCCTTTATGCCAATTTCTTGTAAAAAGAAACTCCAGGGATTAGAATTTTCTGAATCAGTTGTAATATCTGCCTTTATTTTTTTTAGAACATTGCTGTTTTTTTCACTTCCTTTTAATTTTGAAGTTTGGTTTAATGAATTAACGAAATCAATAGAGAATGTAAATCTCGTTTCATCATATGAGATTCCAAATA
>JAHEDS010000100.1:4451-7657 GCA_024641135.1 Flavobacteriales bacterium | reverse complement strand
GATAAAATACGAGGGCTCCAATTTGATTTTGATTTAGAAAAGAAAGAAGACCAAATCGGGCTTTTGGAAAAGGAAGCAGTAATTCTTGAATTAAATGAAAAGAGGCAGAAAACAGTTAAATTAATTTCCTTTGGTATCGCTGGCCTCATATTCCTCCTAGCAATATCAGTATTTAGGCGTTATAAATTTGTGCAAAAAACGAATCGTATTATTGAAGATGAGAAGAATCGATCAGATAGTTTATTGCACAATATTCTACCTGAAGAAACGGCTCTAGAATTAAAGAATAATGGTAAGGTGCAGGCTAAAAGGTTTGAGTCTGTAACCGTTTTATTTACAGATTTTAAAGGGTTTACAGAATTCGCTAAAAACTTATCGCCAGAAGAATTAGTGAGTAGCGTGGATTATTATTTCTCGAAGTTTGATGAAATAATGGAAAAATACGGTATGGAAAAAATTAAAACCATTGGGGATGCCTATATGGCTGTTGGCGGTTTACCTTTTCAGACCAACGATCATGCTTTTAAAATGCTTTTGGCAGCCTTTGAAATAGCCCAGTTTATTGAAGAATCAAAACAAAATAAGAAAGATGACATTACTCATTTTGATATTCGAATAGGTATCAATACAGGGCCCGTAGTAGCTGGTGTGGTAGGAATACATAAATTTGCCTATGATATTTGGGGAGATACTGTAAACGTGGCCTCAAGAATGGAAACCCTTTCTAATCCAGGTAGAATAAATATCTCAGAAAATACTTATGAATTAGTGAAAGATGTGTTTCAATGTAAATACCGAGGGGAAATTGAAGTAAAAAATAGAGGGATGATGAAAATGTATTTTGTAAATGGAATAAAGGACCAAGCGTTTTTAAATCAACTTCAAATCGAAAAGGCCATCACATAAATTTTTTATTGTATATTTAATTAAAACCTTTAAATGGATAATAACGAAGTTTATACACCAATTCATGATCCAAATAATTATTGGGAACAGTTAGAAAGACTTGAAAAACTAATTCGCGCATCGGAGTTAAAGGCTGGTGTTATTTTTTCTTTTCATGGGCTTGTTTTAGGGCTATTCTTTGACAGGCTTGAACAATTAGAACCATTGTTTCAATCGAGTTATGTTTTTGTTTTTCTTACATTTTTATGGTTTGTATCTGTAGTTAGTTCTGTTATTTATTGCTTTAAATGTTTTAAGCCACAAATAGAAGTGAAATACAAAAAAAATGTGTTCTTTTTTGGTGATGCCGTAAATTCGTTTGGGTCTGTGGAAGAGTATACAAAAAAACTTATTGAGGTTTGCGCTTCCGAAGAGGAATTATTTGAGCAGCTTGCGGAGCAAATCTATGTGGAGAGTAAAATTATTGAAGCCAAATTTAAGTGTGTACATAAGTCACTTTTCTTTTTTGGCTTAAGTTTTGTTTTTGTTGTTTTAATAATAGGATATTGGCTTATTGCTGTCTCATTTTAATAGATGACTCGTTATTATGAAAGGATATTTAAAACTTAGAAGAAAGGCTCTAGGAATTTTAAAATCTAGATTATCAGAGAAACTTTACTATCATAATATGGAGCACACTTTAGATGTAATTCATGTAGTTAATCAATATATTAAAAGGACTCCTCTAAAGAAACATGATGCTTATCTGCTTAGAATTGCGGCTGTACTTCATGATTTAGGCTTTACAGAAAGCAATGAAGAGCATGAAGAAAAAAGTGCTGAAATGGCTGAAGAACTAATGATTGAATATGGTTTTTCTAAGAAAGATATTAAAATTGTTCAAGGTTTAATAAGGGCAACCCGTATACCACAGACGCCTCAGAACGAACTAGAGAAAATAATTTGTGATGCAGATTTAGATTATTTGGGAAGAAATGATTTTTACGAAATAAGCCATAGATTGTTTTTAGAGCTAAAAGGCGCTTCAATAATTTCTAATAAAAAGGATTGGAACAAGGCTCAGGTTAAGTTTTTAGAAGCTCATAAATATCATACACAGTTTGCAATAAAAAACAGACAGCCAAAAAAAGAATTAAGAATTAGTGAAATTAAAAAACTCATTCTAGATTAATACGGGTAATGTAACATTCGTTTTAAGTAAATATGACTGTAAATAGTCTGTTATTTATTCATTTACTCCCATAACAGTTACCTTAGAATAAAAAAATAGCGCTAAAAATCATTTAGCGCTATTTTTGAAAAACAAATTATTTTATTTGAACTTACTCAAGGTTCAAAAGTAATGTTATCAACTATCTTGTTTTATGTTAAAGATTAACTACTAGTATTAATCTTCTGTTGTTACAAAAATAATCCTATTCATCAAATTAAAAAAGCCGAAAAAAGTTAAAAAGATTAATGAAAAGTTAAATAAATTAATAAAGTATTAAATAAAAATTATCTATGGTTTTTTTAGTAATATAGTAGCGTATTATGAGTTGGAGAAATTTTTATATAGTAGTTTTTGTTGTAAGTATCTTTACACTTTTTGTGGTGCAATATCAATACTTAAGAATTGGGCTAAACTTAGCTAAAATTCAGTTTAATAAAAATATTGGCATCGCTGGTCAAAATATTAAGCAAGATTTAACTTCAGAAAATCAATTATCATTTCTAGTAGGACGGGCGCTTGTTAAGGACGACTCCTATTTTGATTTAAGTTTGGATAGTGTTCAAGAAGCATCGAAAAATTTCTTAAATGACTTTATAACGTATCGGTTGTCACTTAACGGGATTAATACCGATTTCTCTTATCGTTTATTTACTAGAGACAGCACGTTTTATTTAAAATCAACATATGTTTTTAACTCTGAAACGAATCTTGTTAAATATCCTATTGAGTTAGAAGGGTATTTGCCAGACTTGGTAAAGCGAACTATTATTTTAGAATTACAATTTAAAGATTTAAACCCTTATTTTTTATCTCAGCTAAACGGGTTAACCATACCAAGTTTGTTGTGTTTAATGGTGATTATAGCAATTTTTATATGGGTATTAAAATCCATTTACTGGCAGCGAAAAATTATTACAACAACGAATGCATTTATTAATAATTTAACTCACGAATTAAAAACGCCGGTTTTTTCAATCGGGTTGGCTACAAAAATATTAGAAGAAGGTATAGATCCTAAAAAAAAGCAGTTTATATCTATTATAAGGCAGCAAATGGAGCGATTAAATCAACATATTGATAAGGTTTT
>JAHEDS010000100.1:0-4351 GCA_024641135.1 Flavobacteriales bacterium | reverse complement strand
TTTTTTCAATCGGGTTGGCTACAAAAATATTAGAAGAAGGTATAGATCCTAAAAAAAAGCAGTTTATATCTATTATAAGGCAGCAAATGGAGCGATTAAATCAACATATTGATAAGGTTTTGGAATTGAGTACACTGGAATTAAAAAAGGATATATTTCAATTAAAAAAGGTTGATTTTAAACCATATTTAGTTAAAATATGTGAAGACTTTGAAGCTTTAACGAAGTTAAATGACGTCGGTTTTACATTTGCCATTTCAGATGAAGTTTATAATATAAAAGCGGAAGTGAATCATCTAGAAAATGCCATTAGTAATATTTTAGATAATGCACAGAAATATTCTGAAGTTCCCGTTATTAATTTGAAAGCCTTTAAAATTAAAAACTATTTATATATTTCGATTTCTGATAATGGGATAGGCATTAGCGAAAAGGAAAAAAATCTTATATTTAAAAAGTACTATCGCGTTTCACATGGTAATCTGCACAAGGTTAAAGGGTACGGTCTTGGATTGAGTTATGTAAAGGAAATTGTCAAAAAACATAAGGGTAAAATAAAAATTGAAAGTCAATTAGGAGTAGGTACAACCATAACAATTGGTATTCCATTAGCACATGATAACTAACAAAAACAAAATAATTCTGTTAGAGGACGATGAGACCTTAGGATATTTGCTCACGGAATACCTCAAAATGAATGAATTTGAAATATTCTGGGCAAAAAATGGTGCGGAGTGTTTAAAATTATTGGACCAAAATACTTTTGATCTGGCAATTTTAGATGTCATGCTTCCAGATATTGACGGGTTTGCGATGGCACAAAAAATAAATGCTGTTTATCCTGATTTACCTTTTCTTTTTTTAACGGCCCGATCAATGAAAATTGACGTTTTAAAAGGATTTTCTATGGGTGCGGTTGATTATTTAAAAAAACCTATTGACGAGGAGGTTTTAGTGGTTAGAATCAAAGCATTGTTATCAAGACTACAAGTAAAACCTCAAAATAATTTAGTTACTGATGTTTATAAGATAGGGGATTATACTTTTAAAGCACAGAATCAAGAACTACTTTATAAAAGCGAAACCATTCCATTAACTACCAGAGAAAACCAATTGTTACTGTATCTAGTATCACATCAAAATACGATATGTACGCACAAAGAAATTTTAACTCATTTGTGGGGAAAGAATGATTACTTCAATAAAAAAAGTTTAAATGTGTTTATAACCCGATTACGCAAATACTTTAATAAAGATTTATCAATTAAAATTGAAAATGTACACAATCGGGGTTTTGTATTTAAAGTTGATAGATACGTTTCTTAATTTTTAATTATTCTTTTGGCAAGCGTTTGCGCTTCTGTTAATCCAAAATTTTAATAGTATTTCCATGCGGGCATTTAGCTATTAAAAAAAATTTACAATTCAGACTCGTATTTATAAATTTATATAATGGGTTTTTTATGAATCTCCCTGGTTTTTCTTACACAGAAAACTAAAATCATCTATCATTTTCGTCTATTTTTTTGTTTATAAACAGTGTAATTTTCTGATTTACAGGAATTATAATTACAATACTTTTTTATATATTGTAGTATAATACATGTTAAAAATGTTAAATAGATGCATTTCAACGAAAAAATAAGTAATATAACGTTAATAATTTAAAATTAAATATATATTTGGACCAAGAATAATTGTTATTAACTCTCTCTCTAAAATGATAAAAATCCCTTCCATAAATATTTTGCGAATCAAACTTATGTGGCTTCTTTTGCTAACAAGTGCGATTTGTTATTCACAAAATGACATACGTGTAAAGATATTAGGTGGAGCAGATATTACTAATGGTGGTTCTGTTTCTATGGTTGCTGGTAATTCTATAAACTTTAGGATAACTGGTAATCTGTCTAATTGTGGAAATATTAGAGTTGAAAATATTACTCTTGGGAATACTACAGATTTTACTTTATCATCAGATAATTTACCACAAAATATAAAGTCGGAACAATGTAATAATGGCAATAAAAAGATCGATTTTACTATTACCAATATTAGTGGTAATTGTGGTGCAAATACAGCGATAAACATTGAGGTTAGAAACGACCCTACTTTTATATTTACTTTTAATTTAAGTGGGGCTCCTAAAATGAATGTATTAGGAGGTAGTCCATCTGCAGATATTTTAAATGGCGCTACAACAACATCGGCCGTAAATGGAACGTATTTTGGAGTAGTAGATGAAGGCGCTTCTGTGACCAGATCTTATGTAATTGCAAATACGGGTAGCTGTAAGCTAGATATCACTGGTTTGTCAAGTACGCCGGTTTCTGGTAGTGGTTTTAGTGTTTGGCCTGGTATTTTAGTGCCACCGTCTTATAATTGGCCAGGCCAATTTTCAACGGTTAGTGTAAATCCAGGATCTTATGTAGTAATTCTGGTAACATTTATTGGACCTACAGGAGGGACGGGTACTCAAAAGGCAACCATTAATATTTCAAATAACGCGAATACAACGTTTAGTTTTGATGTAAGTGCCGAAATGTTTAATTATAATATACCGGGGCCTGGAGGCATAACGGCCGATTTTAGATTATGGTTAAAATCCACTCGTGGAGTTACAAAAGATTTAGTTTTCAATAAAGTGTCTAAATGGTCTGATATTGGTACGAATGGGAAACATGCTACTCAAACTACTTTTTCGAATCGACCAACATTTAAGGATGATGCGGCTTCAAATATCAACTTTAATCCCGTATTAAAGTTTGAAAATGATGGAAGTGGTTTAGAGCAATTCTTGTATAATAATGATAACGGATTTTATAGTCAGGATATGTTTATTGTAATGGTTCCGGATGCGACAATGACTAGTGCGTCAAATAGGAATACTATTTTTTCTGGCATTGCTTCTGGAAGCGCTGGTGATATCACTGGAATAGGTTTTGGAAATTATTCGTCAAGATTTACAAATGAGACATTATCTTACAATCAAAATATCCCTTCACCTTCAGGTTCATATAATGGTAAGGCAGAAATTAGTAGTTCATATTCAAAAGCTGGGATTATAAATGTTAGAAATAATGTAACCTTAACCAATGGAGAAGATATTTTATATAATTCAAATGTTTTATCCACCACGGCAGTAAATGATGTTACATATGCCAATGTAGGTTATGTAGATGGCGGCGGTAATATTTTAGGAACTAAGTATTGGATTGGTAGAAATTTCGATATTCAAGGAAGTTTAAATGGGCGAGTGGCTGAAATATTCACGTTTGCTTCACGTTTAAATGATACTGATCGACAAAAAATAGAATCCTATTTGGCTATTAAATATGGTATTACTCTGGGAAGTTCTACCCAAGCTCAAAAGGATTATATTAATTCTTTCGATACAAAGGTTTGGGATATAACAACGAATGTGGGGTATAATTATCATGTAGCAGGGATTGGTAAAGATTATAATTCCGATTTAAACCAAAAACAATCTAAAACCTTAAATACTGCCAACGATGTAACTATTGGGTTAAATGGTGTATTTACAAAAAATAGCTCAAATACTAACGAGTTTAAAAAAGATGGCGATTTTTTAGTTTGGGGTAATAATGATGCTGCGTATACGGCAAGTGGAAGTAACACCATTACTATAGCTTCGGGTATTACTACATCGGTAACAAGAATATTGAGACAATGGAAAATAGTTGAATCTAAAGAAGATGTTGATGGCGATGTTGAGAATGTATATATTTCTATTCCCTCTGGAGCTTTTAGCGGATTTGCATTAGGTGCTAATGAAGAATACGCTTTAATTGTTGCAAATAATGATACCTTTACAGATACCGATATAATAGATGTCATTCCTCTAAAATCTGATGGAGCAGGAAACCTATTAACATGGTACGATTTTGATGGCATCAAATATTTTACATTTGGTAAAGTATCTAAATTATCTGAAAACCATTCTATAAGTATTGCATCGGGTGATTATTTAGTAGGTGAATATGCAATTAATTTAAATATTAATGCCTTTACAATATCTGCCTGGGTTAAAGCCGATCCTATACAAACCTCTACCAGAACAATCATGTCAAAAGGTAGTAAATTGCAGTTAAGATTAAATAGTTCTCATAAAATTGAAGTAATGGTTGATAATGATACCATTCCAAAATTTACTTCAACTATGGCTTTAACCGATAATAAATGGCATCAAATAACCTTTGTGTATAACAGTGGTTCTATCTTTTTATATGTTGATGGAGTACTGGATAAATCTGAACAAGATGTGGTAGCACCTACACCTAATTATAACAGATTTTCTATAGGAGCTTTATATATTGATAAGAATACTATT
>JAHEDS010000034.1:20088-27881 GCA_024641135.1 Flavobacteriales bacterium | reverse complement strand
TACACTCTTACGTTAATAACATTAATACGCATGAAGGTGGAACGCATCTTTCGGGTTTTAGACGTGGTTTAACCATGACACTTAAAAAATATGCTGACTCATCTGGATTAACAGATAAATTGAAGTTTGATATTGCTGGTGATGATTTTCGTGAAGGTTTAACAGCCATTATTTCAGTAAAAGTTCAAGAGCCGCAATTTGAAGGCCAGACAAAAACTAAATTAGGTAACCGTGAGGTATCTGCTTCAGTAAGTCAGGCAGTTTCAGAAATGCTTACAGATTATTTAGAAGAACACCCTGATGATGCTAAAATTATAGTCCAAAAAGTAATTTTGGCAGCACAAGCCAGACACGCAGCACAAAAGGCTCGTGAAATGGTTCAGAGAAAAACTGTAATGAGTATTGGTGGATTACCTGGTAAATTAAGCGATTGTTCAGAAGAAGATCCAGCAAAATGTGAGGTATTTTTAGTTGAGGGAGATTCGGCAGGGGGAACTGCTAAACAAGGAAGAGATAGAGCATTTCAGGCTATTTTACCATTAAGAGGTAAAATTCTAAACGTGGAAAAAGCAATGGTGCACAAGGTTTTTGAGAATGAAGAGATAAAAAATATTTTCACTGCACTTGGTGTAACAATAGGAACAGAGGAAGATAGTAAAGCCTTGAATTTATCAAAATTAAGGTATCATAAAGTTGTTATTATGTGTGATGCCGATATTGATGGTAGTCATATTGCTACACTTATTTTGACATTCTTCTTTAGATATATGAAAGAACTTATTGAAAACGGGCATATATATATTGCAACACCTCCATTGTATTTAATTAAAAAAGGAGCTAAAAAACAATATGCTTGGTCAGACAGAGAGCGTGACGAGATAGTTGAAGCAATGGGTGGAAGTGCAGGAATCCAGCGTTATAAAGGTCTTGGAGAGATGAATGCAGAGCAACTGTGGGATACTACTATGAATCCTGAATTTAGAACTTTAAGACAAGTACAAATTGATAATGGTTCTGAAGCAGACAGAATTTTCTCAATGCTTATGGGTGATGATGTACCGCCTCGTAGAGAGTTTATCGAAAAAAATGCCGTTTATGCTAAAATTGATGCATAAATAAAGGAATAAAGAGTTATCTAATAACCCTGAAAACATAATGTTTTCGGGGTTTTTTATTACAAAATACATTAAAAAATCAGATTAAATGTAAAAAAACATCGATAAAGTGTTGTTTTTTAAAAATATTTATATATATTTGTTAAATCAAATGCATCATAATATGAAAAGGATAATTCCATTAGTATTAATTTCTATATCAAGCTTTGTTGTAAAAGCTCAAGATCTAGGAGATATACTACTAGCAGCGGATGATGCAAGTAAATTGACTGAAAATTACATGAGTCCTGCAATGAAGGGGTTAATGTATAGTATGAATGGTGGTTGGTACTCAACTGCAAAAGTTCATAAAAAATTTGGTTTTGATATTACAATAGAAGCGAATACGTCATTCGTTCCAAAGGCAGAAGAATTATTTGCTTTTATTTCAAGTGATTATACCTATACATCGTTACCTAATGGAGAGCAGTTTTTGCCAACCGTTATGAGTACAGATGATAGCGAAGCTAGTGTGGATATTCGTATTCCTTATGAAAGTAATACTTATAAAGTGGCAAGTTTTAATATGCCAGGAGGTATTGGAAACGATATACCAGGAAATGCTGTTCCTGGCCCAATGGTACAAGCTGGTTTCGGACTACCATTTCATACCGATATTAAATTAAGATATGTGCCTAAAATAGCCTTTAATAATGAATTGGATGCAGGTTTAATTGGAATTGGTTTACAGCATGATTTGACCCAATATTTTGGTCCAATAGATAATTTACCTTTAAGTATTTCAGTTTTGGCCGGGTTTACAACAACGAATGTGACTTATAAAATTACAGATGATAATTTAACAGATGAAATTACGGTAACTAACGGTGAAGCTGCATTTAAAATGGACACATGGACCGTTCAAGCATTAGGATCTTTAGATTTTAAAATAATAACATTATATGCCGGATTGGGTATTAATAATGGAAGTTCTTCAATTAAAGTTAAAGGAGATTATGATTTAACATATGACATTCAAGATAGTAATGGAAATACTGTTTCTACTATTAATGAATCAATAACAGATCCGATTGATATCAATTTTGATGCTAGTGGTTTTAGAACAACATTAGGGGCTAGATTGAATTTAGGATTTTTTAAAATATTTGGAGATTATACGTTGCAGAAATATAATACATTAAGTGCAGGTATAGCCTTTAGTTTTAGATAATAAAATAAAAAGTTTAAGTTTTTTTATAATATATTAAGTGTTTAGTTTTAGTTAGTTTTATTTATTTGAATTAGTCGGAAAAAGTGCAAGATAATCCTTGCACTTTTTTTATTTAGACCATTATTATTCGTAATTTTACAATCATTAAAATAATTCATATTAAACAAATAAATTATGAAAGTAACAGTTGTTGGAGCAGGAGCAGTTGGTGCAAGTTGCGCTGAATATATTGCCATTAAAAATTTCGCTTCAGAAGTCGTTTTATTAGATATTAAAGAAGGTTACGCAGAAGGAAAAGCAATGGACTTAATGCAAACCGCTTCTTTAAATGGTTTCGATACAAAAATCACAGGAATCACCAATGATTATAGTAAAACTGCAAATAGTGATATTTGCGTTATTACTTCAGGAATTCCTCGTAAACCAGGAATGACCCGTGAAGAATTAATCGGTATAAATGCTGGTATTGTAAAAACTGTTTCAAAAAGTTTGATTCAACACTCTCCAAAAACCATAATTATAGTTGTAAGTAATCCAATGGATACAATGGCTTATTTAGTTCATAAAACCTCAGGATTACCAAAACATAAAATTATTGGAATGGGTGGGGCATTAGATTCTGCGCGTTTTAAATATAGATTAGCGGAAGCTTTAGGCGGACCAATAAGTGATGTTGATGGTATGGTGATTGGTGGTCATAGCGATACTGGAATGATTCCATTAACTCGCATGGCGACAAGAAATGGTGTTCCGGTTTCAGAGTTTTTATCTGCGGAGAGAATAAATACGGTTAAAGAAGACACTAAAGTTGGAGGTGCAACGCTAACAAAACTGTTAGGTACATCAGCTTGGTATGCTCCAGGCGCTGCAGTTTCAGCACTTGTACAAGCAATCGCATGCGACCAAAAGAAAGTTTTCCCATGTTCAGTAATGCTTGAAGGAGAATACGGTTTAAACGATATTTGTTTGGGTGTTCCTGTAATTCTAGGAAAAAACGGTATTGAGAAAATAGTTAAACTTGAGCTTAATAAAGCAGAAAAGGATAATATGGTGGCAAGTGCTGAAGCAGTTAAAAACGTTAATAATTTATTAGAATTATAATCAATTGATTAAATAAATTAATATAAAAAATGAGGGCAGCATAATAGTTGCTCTTTTTTTTTATAAATCTCGTAATTATATTGTCATTTCTATGTGTAAATCATATATTTGCTCGTTTTAAAAAATTCAACGAATAAAAATAATTAATTAAATAAGTAATGCAGAATAAAGGATTAGTAAAGCTATTTGCAGTTTTGTTTGGATTGGTGAGTATTTACCAATTGTCTTTTACATTTAAAGCAAATCAAATAGAAAGAAATGCAAAAGAAATTGCTATTAACAAAATTTCCGATACAGAGCCTGATTACAGGGCTTTGAGAAGCAATGAAGAAGCAAATTATTTAGAATCAATTGCAACAGATACTGTTTTTAATATTGGTATTGCAAAATTCACTTATAATGAAGTGAAAGAAAAAGCAATGAACCTTGGTCTTGACCTTAAAGGAGGTATCAATGTAATTCTTCAAGTATCAGTAAAAGACATTTTAAAAGGATTAGCTAATAATAGTAAAAATCCTGTTTTTAATAAAGCTTTAGACGATGCTTCAGAAATGCAAAAAAACAGTCAAAATACGTATTTAGAAGACTTTTTTATTGCATTCGATAAAATTAAAGGTGATACAAAATTAGCCTCACCAGATATTTTCTATACAAAAGCGCTAGATGGTGAGATAGACGGAAGTATGTCTGATGATGACGTTAAGAAAGTTATTCAAACAAAAATTGATGAGTCTATTGTTTCTGCATTTGAAGTTTTACGTAAACGTATTGATGAATTTGGTGTAACATCTCCAAACATTCAACGATTAGGGACTTCAGGTAGAATTCTTGTTGAATTACCAGGTGTTAAAGATATTGAACGTGCTACAGGATTATTACAAAGTACTGCTCAGTTAGAGTTTTGGGATGCTTATAAAGGAGAAGAATTTTTTCCATTTTTATCTCAATCTAATGAGGTTTTAAAAGAGATTGTAAATACTAAACCAGAAGCTCAAAAAGCAGAAGGTAATGATCAAGAAAATGCTACGGACTCTAAAATAGATGAACTATTAGGGGATACAAGTACAGATTCAACAGCAGTGGCTGTGAATCCTCTATTTGATTTAATTAGAGGTCAAGGGTACCCTGGAGGACCAGTAATTGCTAAGTTTGAAATTAAAGATAAAGCACAAGTAGCAGAGTATTTAAATATGCCACAAGTAAGGGCATTACTTCCAGTTGAACAACGCTATGTTAAATTTGCTTTTGGTAAACCGGAAAAAGACAGTGAATTAGTTGATTTATATGCTTTAAAAGGTAATAGAGATAATGCCCCTGAATTAAGTGGAGCTGTTGTAACAGATGCTAGAAACGCTTTTGGTCCAACTGGAAAACCAGAGGTTTCAATGCAAATGAATGCAAAAGGAGCAAAGATTTGGGAAGAAATGACAGGTCGTGCTTATTCACAAGGATCACAAATTGCTATTGTATTAGATAATATTGTGTATTCTGCACCAGGTGTAACATCTGGTCCAATCGCTGGTGGTAACTCGTCTATTTCAGGTAGTTTTACCTTAAATGAAGCGGTAGATTTAGCGAATGTATTGCGGGCAGGTAAATTACCGGCAAGAGCTGATATTATTCAAAGTGAAGTGGTAGGGCCATCATTAGGCCAGGAAGCCATTGATAATGGTAAATTATCTTTCATGATTGCTTTAGCATTAGTATTGGTTTGGATGATTATATATTATGGAAAAGCAGGTGGTTTTGCAGATATAGCCATGGCATTAAACATTGTTTTAATTTTTGGTATTCTTTCTGGATTAGGTGCCGTATTAACTTTACCGGGTATAGCAGGTATTGTTCTTACAATTGGTATGTCGGTAGATGCGAACGTAATTATTTATGAGCGTATTCGAGAGGAGATTGCAAAAGGTAAAGGTTTAAAAGAAGCCATTGAGGATGGTTTTAATAATGCTCTTTCATCAATTTTAGATGCAAACATTACAACAGGTTTAACAGCCTTAATATTATTTATATTTGGAACAGGTCCAATTAAAGGATTCGCTACAACTTTATTAATAGGTATTGGTACATCATTATTTACCGCAATTTTTATTACTAGATTATTAATTGACTGGTATGTTAATAGAGGTGGTAAATTAGATTTTTCAACTACCTTGACAAAGAATCTATTTAGAAACCTTAATATAGAATTTTTACAAAAACGTAAGGTGGCTTATGTTGTTTCAGGTGTCTTTATCTTAATAAGTTTAGGGTCATTATTAACTGAAGGCTTAGATCAAGGTGTTGATTTTGTTGGAGGAAGAACTTATCAGGTTCGTTTTGCACAAGATGTGAATCCAACAGAAATTACTACAACATTGTCAAATGCATTTGGTAGTGCTGATGCTAAAACTTTTGGTGATGCAAATCAGTTGAAAATAACTACTAAGTATAAAGTAAATGAAACTGGAGCTGAAGTTGATGAGCAAATAAGACTTGAATTATACAAAGCGTTACAACCTCATTTAAACGGTCTGTCTTACGAAGATTTTATAAGTGATGCAGATACTAAAACAGTAGGTTTAATGAAGTATTATAAGGTTACGCCAACAATTGCTGATGATATAAAACAGGCTTCGTTTTGGGCTATTTTAGGTTCTTTAATTGTAGTATTCCTTTATATATTATTACGTTTTAAAAAGTGGCAATTCTCATTAGGAGCTGTTATGGCAGTTTTCCATGATGTTTTAATAGTGCTTGGAGTGTTCTCTTTAACTTATAAATTCCTGCCATTTAGTATGGAAATAGATCAAGCTTTTATAGCGGCTATATTAACAGTTATTGGGTACTCTTTAAATGATACTGTAATCGTGTTTGATAGAATTAGAGAATATCTTAATGAACATTCTACTTGGAATTTTGGAAAAGTTGTGAACGTTTCTTTAAGCAGTACCTTAGGTAGAACTTTAAACACCTCTTCAACTACCTTAGTAGTATTGTTAGCTATATTTATTTTTGGTGGAGATTCTATTAGAGGATTTATGTTCGCCTTAATCGTGGGTATCGTTGTGGGTACATATTCGTCATTGTTTATTGCAACACCATTAATGTTTGATACTATAAGTAACGCAGAAAAAAGAAAAGGTAGAGAAGGAAGTAAAGCCCAAAAGGCTAAAGCTGTAAAATAAATTAATAAAAAATATTTTTAAAAAAAGCCTGTTAACGAATGTTAATAGGCTTTTTTGTTGATTAATAAATATAAGAGGTTATATCCAACGAATCTGTTATTTATATACTTTTGCTTAAAAATAATGAACATTTAATAATAAATTTCAATTGAAAGAAAATTACAGCCATATTAAAAAATTTCTTTTTGTGTCACGCTGGGGCGAATCATTAGATATAGTAAACTCAATTCAAGATGAAGGTTATGAAGTCAAACTTTTTATAGAAGATAAGGGTTGTAAAGAAATCGGTTTTGGATTTGTTCCTAAAGTTAATAAATGGGAAAAACACATAGATTGGGCCGATATAATAATTTTTGACTATACAGGATATGGGAAAATTGCTTCTGAATTAAGGAACGCGGGAAAACTTGTTATAGGAGGAACTGAATATACAGATAGGCTTGAGTTGGATAGAAATTTTGGTCAATCTGAATTACAAAAACATAAAATAAAAGTTATTCCATCAAAAGAATTTATGTCTTTTAATGATGCAATAAAATACATTGAAAATAATCCTAATACTTATGTTATAAAGCCTTGTGGTGAGACACAGGAACTTAAACAACTCTTATTTGTTGGAAGTGATGATGAGGGGTTAGATGTAATTCGTGTTCTTAAAGCTTATGAAAAATCATGGGGGAATGATTTTGGAAATTTTCAATTACAACGTAAAGTTAAGGGCGTGGAAATTGGAATTGCGGCATTTTTTAACGGAAAGGAATTTATTTATCCTGTTAACATTACGTTTGAACATAAGAAGTTGTTTCCTAAAGAATTAGGCGTTTCAACCGGTGAAATGGGAACTAGTATGTTTTGGACTAAAGATTCCCCAATTTTTGAAGCTACATTGTTGAAGTTTCAAAATACATTGGCTAAACAAAATTTTATAGGTCATATAGATATTAATTGTATTGTAAATGGTAATGGTATTTATCCCTTAGAATTTACATCAAGATTTGGATTCCCTCAAATATTTATTCAAAGAGCTGGTATTACGGAACCAATGGGAGATTTATTTATAAAATTAGCTTTGAAAAAACCTTTTAAAATTAATGTTAAAAAAGGCTTTCAGATAGGTGCTTTTATTGTAGTACCCCCATTTCCATATGATGATAAAAAAACATTCAATTTGTTCTCTAAAGATGCGGTTGTTGT
>JAHEDS010000034.1:3777-19988 GCA_024641135.1 Flavobacteriales bacterium | reverse complement strand
GCTACATAATCAAGAGCAAGAAGAATGGCTTTATATTTATGAGCCAAATACGTTTTCTAGTTAGTTATTTCGAAAAAGAAATACTGTCACCAACATTTAAATTCCAGGAATCAACTAATCCAGCATTTATTTCTAAAACATATTTTGACGGTAAGTTGGATGGTAAGGAGCTTTCATCAAAAGGTTTGGCATTTTTTTGAAAACTCACAATTTTTTTATCTTCATTTATAAAGATTAAATCCAACGGAATTTTTGTATTCTTCATATAAAAAAAACGCTCCTTAGAATCGTCAAAAATAAATAGCATGCCTTGATTTGGGTTCATAGATGTTCTGTACATCAAACCTGTTTGAATCTCATATTCGTTATCCGCAATTTCAATATCTAAGTCAATTTTTGTCGAATCCGAAATTGTTTTAAATATAATTAAATCGCCTTCTTTTTTAAAAGAGACTTCGGTATGGCTAATAGTCTTAACTTCTTTTTTACAAGATGTTAAACTAAAAAAAATACAAGTCAAGATAGATAAAAATAAACCTCTAAAAGAGTTAGATAACATGCTATTTAATGGCTGTTTTTTGGTTTGTAAACAAACATAAAATAAAGTCCAATAAGAATAAAAGGTATACTCAACCATTGCCCGGTATTAATTCCAAACCAGTTAATGTATTCATCACCTTGCGGTTCTTTTACATATTCGACAAAAAAGCGGATAGTCCACAATAGAATTAAAAACAAACCGAAAAGGAAACCTGTTTTGTCTTTTAAGTTTGTTTTTGAGTAGACAAACCAAAGAATTAAAAACACAAAGATGTAACTAAACGACTCATATAATTGAGCAGGATGCCTATACGGGACTGCGTCTAACAAGTTTTGAAACTGTGGATTGTCAGTTACTGCAAAATATGCTTTCTGAACGTTTCTAATACCTGTTAATCTTACTATTTCGCTTTTATAATAGTAGTCTTGAATGAATCGAACCCCAAAATTCGAGTCAGTTACTTTACCAATAATTTCTGAATTAATAAAATTACCAATTCTTATAAATACTGCACCAGATGCTACAGCAATAACAATTCTATCTAAAATCCATAATAAGGATTTATAAGTATATTTTTTACGATATAAGTACATTCCAATAATAATACCTATAGCTGCACCATGACTTGCCAAGCCCTGAAATCCAGTGAACTGGAACTTAGGATTAAAACGGAAAGGAAGAAAAATACTAAAAAAGTCTTGTGTTATTAATTCTGACTGGTAAAATATAACATGACCTAATCTAGCTCCAATCATCGTTGCTAATACCGTATAGATGAATAATGGGTCTAAATATTCTAATGAAACCTTTTCTTTAGTGAATATACGTTTCATAATAAACCAGCCAATTAAAAAAGCTAAAATCCACATGACACTATAAAAATGAAGTTTAAAATTTCCTAAAATTTCAATTCCGGTTAATGGATTCCAGTCAAACTTTAATAAATACATAGGTTCTTATTTTTCAACGTAAAGATAATAGATTGGTATAACTTTTATAATATTTCCAATGATAAATTGACGTTTATAAAAAGTAAAATGTAATTCCATTTTTAAATGGCCCGATACGCTATTTTGTGAGTTCTAAAACTTCAACTTCAAAAATTAAATTTGAATTTGGTGGAATTATAGCGTTGCCTGTATCTCCATATGCTAAATAATAAGGTATAAATAATGTAGCTTTATCCCCAACAGATAATTGTTGTAGCCCTTCTTTAAAGCCTGTAATCATTTTTGCATTAGCGCTTAAGTCTGCTTTTATAGGCCGATATCCATTCTTTGTTTTTCTTTCTTCATCGACAACATCTAAGGATTTTGCTACATCTAATTTACTGGTTTGAAGTAGTTTACCATCTTCAAAATAAACACTATAGTTTACTAGAACTTTTGTGTTTTCAGTTAATTTTTCTCCGGTTCCTTTTTTGGTGATAACATATTGTAAGCCTGAAGAAAGTTGAATAGAACTCTTTTGGAGGGGATCAAATTTCTTTTTAGTTGCTAAAAGTATATTTTGTTCTTTCTTAATCCTTTTGTCTTCCAGTCGTTCTAATTCAGCAAAATGATTTATAAAAGTATGTGCAGCATCAAAGGTTTTTGCTTTTACACCTTTTTTAATAATATTAACTTCTTCTAGTGTTATATCTTCAAGTGGTCTATCATCTATTTCTGAAGTTTTAACATTAGAAATTGAATCTAATACGTCTAGCCCTAAAACTAATTCACCGAAAATAGAATGAACGTTATCTAGAAAAGGATTAGCTGTTTCTGTAATGTAAAATTGACTTCCATTAGTTTTTGGCCCATCATTGGCCATGCCTAAAACACCTGGTTTATCGTGCCTTAAATTAGGTGCAAACTCATCATCAAACCAATACCCTGCATTTCCTTGCCCTGTTTCGGTTGGATCACCACCTTGAATTATAAAACTATCAATAACAACATGAAATATAGTACTATTATAAAATTTCTTTCCTTTATATATGCTATCAACTAATGTATTAGTGCCTTCTGCTAACGAAATAAAATTTGCAACAGTATTTGGTGCTTCTTGGTAATATAATTTAGCCACCATAACACCTTTGTTTGTTATAAATTCAGCATATATGCCATCTTCTAAGTCCGGATATTTATTTTGACAAGAAAAGGTTAATATTAGAGAGAAATACAGAATAATCTTATATAGGTATTTTTTTAAAACCATATTAAATCAAATTCATTTTTCTATAATGGAATTAACTGTTACTTCACATATAATTGGAACATTTGTACCAATTTTAAGTTGATCGCCATAATAGCCATAGGCTTTTTGAGAAGGAAAAAGAAAAGTAACGGTTTCGCCAGCTTTCATAAGTTTTAAGCCTTCACGCATTCCTGTAAAAATTTCTTGTTGATCAATGGCATAGGTTTGGGTTTTTATCTCATCTTTTGAGTAAATGATTTCACCACTTAGATTTTTAACTTCATAATTAAAATTTACAATATTGCCAAATGAAGGTGTTTTTAAGGAGTCTATATCTGACTTTGTATTATAATAATACCAAAATCCACTCTGTGATCTTAAATAATCTACTTTTTTTTCAGAAAGGATTTTTTGAATGCTAGCTTGTTCTTTAGCGTTAAGTTTTTTATTTCTTTCTACTGAGGCATCGATAAACGAGCCGGTTTTTACTGAAATAGGTTTTCTAGCTTCTGGTGATTTACAGCTTACAAAGAACAGTAGACCTAGTAAAAATAAAATAATTTTATTCATCATTCAGGGCGTTTGAATAGTCAGGTAATATAGCAATAAATTTTTTAATGGTATCATTTAATGATAATTCACTTCGTCCACCAGCAGCATTTATATGTCCTCCTCCGTTAAAATGCATTCTTGAAAAGTCATTCACTGAAAAGTTTCCTTTTGAGCGTAATGATATTTTAATGATACCTTCTTGTTTATCTTCAATAAAAATAGCTGCAAAAACTATATTTTCTAGAGAAAGTCCATAGTTTACAACGCCTTCAGTATCTCCTTTTTTAAAATTATACTTATTTAATTCTTCTTGAGATAATGAAATGTAGGCGGTTCTTAATCCAGATACCACTTTTAAATTATTTAACGCACAACCTAAAAGCTGTAGTCTTTCATAACTGTTTGTATCATAAACTTGATTGTGTATATAGGCATTATTTGCACCTTTTTCAATTAAATCAGCTGTAATTAAATGTGTTTTGCTTGATGTACATGAAAATCTAAATGAGCCTGTATCAGTCATAATCCCTAGATAAAGGCAGGTTGCAATATTAGAATCTATAAGTTTGGTGTCTCCAAGCATTTCAATAAACTGATATACCATTTGACATGTGGAACTCATACTAACATCAGAGTAAATATATTTTGCGTAATCTTGTGGAGCTTGGTGGTGGTCTATTAATATTTTAATAGCCTTACTGTGTTCTAAAGCTATTTCCATTTGTCCAGTTCTATGCAAAGCATTAAAATCTAAGGTGAATATAATATCTGCGTTTTCAATTAATGATTTACTAGCTGCAGTTTGATAATCGTAAATTAATACGTGTTCGTTGCCAGGAATCCATTTTAAAAAGCTTGGATAATCATTGGGACTTATTACTGTTGCATTATGATTGTATTTTAGCAAATAATGATAAAGCCCTATAGTTGAGCCTATTGCGTCGCCATCTGGGTTTTTATGCGGGACAATCACAATATTTTTTGGTGAGGCTAATAATTTTTTTATTTTTTCAATTTCTGAATGTGTCATAGATAGCGAATATACAATATTTTAAAATTGGATAAACTTGTTTATAATAAGAAATACATTACTTTTGCACGAAAATTAATAAAAGATTGTTTTCTTTAAAATGAAAGATTACAATATTAAAAATTAGATTAAATTTTAAAATTACACATGGCAACAAACAGAACATTTACAATGCTAAAGCCGGATGCTGTTGAAAAAGGGCACATTGGCGCAATATTAGAAAAAATTTCGGCTTCAGGATTTAGAATTGTAGCAATGAAACTTACTCAAATGACAAAGAGTGATGCGCAAACATTTTATGCAATTCATAAAGAGCGTCCATTTTTTGGTGAATTAGTTGAATATATGACAAGAGGTCCAATTGTAGCCGCTATTTTAGAAAAGGAAAACGCAGTTGAAGATTTCAGAACCTTAATTGGTGCTACAAATCCTGCTGATGCTGCAGAAGGAACGATTCGTAAATTATTTGCCGTTTCAATTAGCGAAAACGCTGTTCACGGTAGTGATAGTGATGAAAATGCCGCTATTGAAGGCGCTTTTCATTTCTCGGGAAGAGAGATGTTTTAATTAAAATATACATCATATTAGTAAAAGAAAGCCTGCAATATTATTGCAGGCTTTCTTTTGAATAAAATTTTAATCAAACAAAAAGCCTATCAAAAATGATAGGCTCCTAACTTGTAAAATGTTAAAGTATATATTAGATTACTTTTACGTTTACTGCGTTCAGTCCTTTTTTGCCTTCTTGCAAATCGAATTCTACTGCATCACCTTCACGAATTTCATCGATTAATCCAGAAATGTGTACAAAATGTTCTTTGTTGTTGCCATCTTCAATAATGAATCCAAAACCTTTTGAATCATTGAAGAATTTTACTGTACCTTTACTCATTGTTTAAATATTATAAAAATTAAGCTACAAATATAAACTATTTATTAAGATTATTACTATAATTAAATATTTATTTTAAATTGTAATTATCGCAAAATCAGTTTTTTAATAATATCTTTTCCGAGCTCTTCATTTAGCATAGAAATGATTTTTTCTTTACCATAGCCCAATTCTTCCCTCAATACACTCGAACTAAGTTGTACATATAATGTGTTTCTCTCGAGCTGTACGGCAGTTGTATAATTATTAACTCCATTACCCATTAGCTTGGCCCAAGCATCAACTACATTTACTTTGTTTAAACCCGTTTCTAGTTTATTTGTTTCAACAAATTCTTTTAAAGCATCCGATATACTTATATGGTCGTTATTACGTTTTGCCATTAATTTAGGTTTATAGGCTTATATGATTTATAAATATAAATATTCTTATCTGCATTAATTATTTTGAGTTCTTTATCGTTTGCTAATAGAATAGTTTCTTTCCAATTTGAAAAATCTGTATGGTAGTAAATATTTAAACTGTCGTGCTCTATTTTTAAAACGAACTGCTCGACATCATCAGAGACTTCAAATATGCCATCTAAAGTTGGTTTTAATTTTTTCCTAAATCCTTTTAGGCTGTCATTAATTTGGAAATAATCAATTAATTCATTGTAATTGTACAGATGTTTTTCGCCTGAATGTAAAATTACCTTTTCAATTTCCCAATACCCGTTTAAATGTTTAATGTAATTTTCATTATCCTTTTTACAGCTTATATTGATAATAAGTAGGAGTAGAATTATAATACGTTTCATAGTATTAAAGTTTAAAAATTTCATAAGATTGATGTACTTGTTTAATGGCTTTTTCGGTTCTATCAGCATGTGTATCGCTTATAAATATTTGTCCAAAGTTTTCATCATCTACTAATTTAATTATTTGCGAAACACGTTGCTCATCTAGCTTGTCAAATATATCATCTAACAACAAGATTGGATTGTCTCCGCTTTGCTCTTTTATAAAATCGAATTGTGCTAATTTAAGTGCTATTAAAAATGATTTTTGTTGTCCTTGACTACCAAATTTTTTTATGGGATGGCCTTCAATATTAAAATGTAAATCGTCTTTATGTATACCTACACTCGTATACTGCAACGCTTTGTCTTTATTGATTTGATGTTTTAACAAGATATCTAAACTGTTTTCAAATAAATCGCTTTGATAATCTAAACTTACATTTTCATTTCCATTACTAATGGCCTTGTAACGCGATTTGAAAATAGGAATAAAGTCGTTTAAAAAGTCTTCACGCTTTTTAAAAATTTTAGTTCCGTAATCAGTTAATTGACCATTATAAATTTCTAGAGTGTCAGCATTAAAAGTGTGATTTAACGCAAAATATTTTAATAAAGCATTACGCTGTGCTAGTATTTTGTTGTAATTAATTAAATCAATTAAATAAGCCTTATTACTTTGCGAAATGACACTGTCAATGAATTTTCTCCTTGTGTCACTTCCTTCAATAATTAAATCTCGATCGGCAGGTGAAATAATAACTAGTGGTAAAAAACCAATATGTTCGCTAAATTTTTCATACTCTTTCCCGTTTCGTTTAATTATTTTTTTTTGGCCTCTTTTTAGACTAATAATAATTTTTTCAGTTTGATTATGTTTTAAATAATCTCCGTTTACAACAAAAAAATCAGCATCATGTTTAATGTTTTGAGTTGCTACAGGATTAAAATAACTTTTCCCAAATGATAAATGGTAAATGGCATCGAGGGCATTAGTTTTTCCAATACCATTATTACCAACTATGCAATTTATTTTATCATTGAAGGCAAATGTTTTACTGTCGAAATTCTTATAATTAAGTAATGAAAGTGATTTTAAAATCATATAAAAAGTAACTTAAAGCCTTTTTTAATTGTTTTTATAATAATTGGCTTGGCAAATTATTCAAAAATAACAAATAAATAACCTTTAAATTATGAAGAAAAATTATATTTTTGCGACGCATTAAAAAAGAATATATGGCCACTTATAATAAAAGAGGATACAAACCAAAAAATAAGGGAGAACAAGAACACAATATTGAAACTGGTTCGACTACAGCTGAAGTATTTAACAAACTGGATCAATCGGCTTCAAGAACAGAAGCTTTTGTTGAAAAGAATCAAAAATACATTTTTGTAATTATTGGCTTAGTTGCAGCAGTAGTATTGGGATATTTAGGTTATTCAGAATTTATAGCAAAACCAAAACAAGCTAATGCTATGAATGATATGAATCAAGCACAAAAATATTTTGATCAAGCGGTAAACGGTGTTGAAAAGGATTCATTATTTACATTGTCATTAAATGGAGGTGAAGGTAAATTTGGAATGTTAGATATTATTGAGGAATATAATGGGACACCTGCAGCAAATTTGGCAAATTACTATGCAGGTACGGCATACTTAAGGTTGAAAGACTACAAAAAAGCAATTGAACATTTAAATAAATTTTCAAGCGATGATGAAATCTTGGCGCCTTTGGCAAAAGGAAATATTGGTGATGCCTTTGTTCAGTTAAATCAATTAGATGATGCGTTAGATTATTATGAGCAAGCAGCTAAAATGCGTGATAATGATTATACGACACCTATGTATTTATATAAAGCAGGAACCATTTCTTTAGATTTGGGAAAAGCAGACAAGGCATTAACTTATTTTGAAACTATAAAAGAGAAATATCCAAATGCCACTGAAATGGCGATGGTTGAAGTCTTAATAGGAAAAGCAAAAGTACTGGCTAATAAGTATTAATATGGCTACGGCAAATCATAATTTATCATCATATGATAAAGCAACAATCCCAAATGCGAATAAATTTCGGTTTGGGATTGTTGTTTCAGAATGGAATCCGTCAATCACTGAAGGATTATATAAAGGTGCATATGAAACTTTAATAGCTCATGGTGCCTTACCCGCTAACATTGTTCGTTGGAATGTGCCTGGAAGTTTTGAACTCATTTATGGATGCAAGAAAATGCAAAAACAAATGGTTAATGTTGTTATTGCAATAGGTAGCGTTATTCAAGGTGAAACTAAGCACTTCGATTTTGTTTGTGAGGCTGTTTCTCAAGGGATAAAAGACCTAAATGTTCTAGATCCAACACCTGTTATTTTTTGTGTGCTGACTGATAATAACTTACAGCAGGCCATCGATCGCTCAGGAGGAAAGCATGGTAACAAAGGAACTGAAGCCGCCGTTGCTGCTATAAAAATGGCTGAACTACGTAAAAATTTGTAATCAAAATTTGTTTTAATTGTAAATTGTTATTACAATTATTCTTGCCAGATGTTAACAATTTTTGGCATTTCCTATTACTGTTTCTATCTTTTTTTAGGTATTTTTGAAATACATTCAAAGATGAAATTTGTTTAAACCAAGAAAAAATAAATCATTTAGTTATACACCAAGATTCTCCAAAGAAGCTAAACCAGAATCTAACCAAAAGAAAAACTCAATGTCGGAAGACTTTAGTACTAAATGGAGAAACAATCAAGGGTTTAGTAAGCTTAAGACAAAAAAGGGGATGTCATTACCTTTTTTAATTTTGATTTTAGTATTGATTTTGGTTTGTATGTATCTGTTAGATATTAAGTTTAATTAACTTAATATTAAAATATTATGGGATTATTTAAATTAAGAAAAAATAAAAAATTCAGCTATACACCACGTCATTTTGATGATAAAGGTGAAGGAAATCCTTTCGAAATTAAGCACAAGTTTGATGATTTTAGAAAAACGGTAGGGAGTAATAACGGACTGAAAACTAAAATTGTTAATGCCTTAGATGATTTAAAAAGCAATTCTGATCAAAAAGCTAACAGACGGATCTTATTAATAATTTGTATTCTAGTATTAGTATTTCTTTTTATTATTGAATTTGATTTGTCAATTTTTTTTCCAAAAAAATAAATGGCTGACATTATACAACTTTTACCTGATCATGTAGCAAATCAAATTGCAGCTGGAGAAGTTGTTCAGCGTCCTTCTTCTGTAGTTAAGGAATTACTTGAAAATGCCATTGATGCTGAAGCAACACTCATCAAACTTATTATTAAAGATGCCGGAAAAACACTGGTTCAAGTAATTGATGATGGTAAAGGCATGAGTACTACCGACGCCAGATTGAGTTTTGAACGCCATGCGACTTCAAAAATCAGGAATGCTGAAGATTTATTTCATTTACATACTAAAGGATTTCGTGGGGAGGCATTAGCAAGTATTGCTGCCATAGCTCATGTTGAATTAAAAACGAAACAAGATCAAGACGAGGTTGGATCTTGTATTGTAATTGAAGGAAGTGAAATTATATCACAAGACGTGGTGGTTACACCCAAAGGAACTTCAATTTCTGTAAAAAATTTATTTTTTAATATTCCAGCGAGGCGAAATTTTTTAAAATCTAATACAGTAGAATTAAGACATGTTATCGATGAGTTTCACAGGGTTGCTTTGGCACATCCTAATATTTCCTTCGTGTTTTATAATAATGGTAGCGAATCGTTTAATTTATCGGTTAGCAATTACAGACAACGTATTGTGAATCTATTTGGTACTAAGACTAATCAAAAATTAGTGCCAGTTTCGGAAGATACAGATGTTTTGAAAATATCAGGTTTTGTTGGAAAACCTGAATTTGCAAAAAAGACAAGAGGTGAGCAGTATTTTTTTGTAAATAATCGTTTTATAAAGAGTGCTTATTTAAATCATGCCATTTCCTCAGCTTTTGATGGGTTATTAAAAAACGGGCTATATCCCAGTTATTTTTTAAATCTAACTGTAAACCCTCAAAGTATTGATATTAATATTCATCCAACCAAAACAGAAATTAAGTTTGATGATGAACATACTTTGTATGCCCTTTTACGCGCTGCAGTAAAACATAGTTTAGGGCAATTTAATATCGCTCCAGTTTTAGATTTTGAGCGTGATCCAAATTTAGATACGCCGTATAACTATCATCAAAAAAATAATGGTATGCCGGCCATTGAAGTCGACAGAACTTTTAATCCTTTTCAGGAAGAAAAAATTGCATCTTCAAAACAAGAATCTATTCGAATTGAGCCTACAGCAAATTGGGAAAGTTTATATGTAGGTTTGGAATCTAAAGGCACAAAATCTCAGCATGATTTTAGTGAAGTTCATTTTGAAAGTGAACCTAGTTCAGTGTCATTATTTGAAGATGATAAAAAAATTGATAATGGACAGACAACCTATCAACTTCATAACAAATATATTGTAAGTGCGATTAAATCTGGCATGTTGCTCATTGACCAGCATCGGGCACATCAACGTATTTTATATGAAGATTTTTTAAAGAACTTAACATTAAAAGGTGCATCGAGTCAACAATTATTATTTCCTCTTATACTACATTTTTCAATTCAAGAAATTGAAATAATAAAGGAGTTAAGAGAAGATCTTGAATATACAGGATTTGTCTTTTCCAACGTTTCTAATGAAACAATTGAAATTACAGGAGTGCCAATTAGTATTCCTGAAAGTGAAGTTTCAATAATTTTAGAACAATTAATTAGCGATGTGGAACAGGAGGTGCCAAATAGTAATTTTAGTATAACAGATTTGTTAGCTAAATCATTAGCTAAAAGTTTAGCTATAAAAAATGGGCAGCCCCTTAAAAAAAGTGAACAAGAGCATTTGGTAAATAGTCTTTTTGCTTGTAAGGAGCCAAATGTTTCTCCAACTAACAGAACAACGTTTATAACAATGAACGTTGATGAATTAGATAAAAAATTTATTTAAATATGATAAGAATTTCAGAGACTGTTAAGCATTTAATAATAATTAATGTGCTCATGTTTATTGGAACTATGGCTATAGGAAATGGTACATTGTTTTATGATTGGTTTGCGCTTCATTTTCCTAAAAACCCAGCATTTGAATTTTGGCAGATTATCACCCATATGTTTATGCATGGCGGCGTAACCCATATTTTATTTAACATGTTTGCTCTTTGGATGTTTGGTACACCAGTGGAGCAGTATTTAGGAAGTAAAAAGTTTTTATTTATTTATATTTCGGCTGGATTGGGAGCAGTGGCTTTGCAGGTAGGTTATTATTATTTTAACTTTTTGCCATCTTACAGTAATTTAATAGGTTCTGGATTAACTTCAGATAACATCACACATATGTTATCAAACAATCAAGTTATACAAGGGGTTACTCAAGCACAGTTTGCTAATCTTCAAGATATTTTCCCCATTTTTAATGCGACAATGGTTGGAGCCTCGGGGTGTATTATGGGAATTTTGGTGGCTTTTGGTATGATGAATCCAAATGCCGAATTAATGTTGATTTTTTTACCAATTCCTATTAAGGCAAAATATTTTATTCCTGGTATTATTATCTTAGATTTAATTTCTGGAATTACAGGTCAATCATTTTTTAGCCCAAGTAATACTGCTTATATGGCCCATGTAGGTGGAGCCCTTACCGGATTTATAATAATGTGGTATTGGAGAAAAACCCAATTTAATAAAAACCGTTGGTATTAATGACACTTAATCAAGATATCAAATCAAAATTATCTCGACTCAATGTTCTGGAAAAGATCGTTGTTGTTAATATTGTTGTCTTTATTTTAGGGTTGTTATTACAATTAATAGATGGGACCTTTAAAATATCAAGCTTAATATGGTTAGAGCTTCCTAGTGATTTTTATGATTTTATTTTAAAACCCTGGTCAATTATAACTTATGCTTTTGTCCATTATGACTTTTTGCACATTTTATTTAATATGCTTTGGCTTTATGTAATAGGTCAGTTATTTCTTAATTTATTTAGTTCTAAACTAGCACTGAACGTTTATTTTTTGGGAGCCATAAGTGGTGGTCTTTTATTTATGTTAGGATATGGTTTGTTTCCTCAGGTATTTTCAACAGGAAATAGTCTGGTTGGAGCTTCTGCCTCGGTTCGAGCTTTATTAATTTTTATATGTGCTTATTTGCCTTATAAAGAAATACGGTTTTTTACTTTTAATTTAAAACTTTGGTATTTTGGTTTGGCAATAGTAATACTCGATGTTTTAGGTCTTTTTGGAACAAATGCGGGTGGAAATTTGGCACATATTGGTGGTGCGGCCTTGGGATATTTTTATGCGATACAATTTCAAAAAGGGAAGGATATAGGTAAAGGATTTGAACGATTAATGGATGCTTTTGTTGCCTATTTTAAATCATCAAAAAAAGCTCCTTTAAAAACAGTTCATAAAAACAAATCAAAAGTTGGCGGATATACAAAAAAAGACTTCGATGACTTTAATAATCAAAAGAAAATAGATGTTATTTTAGATAAAATAAGTAAAAGTGGTTATGAAAGTTTAACTTCAGAAGAGAAGGAATTTTTATTTAGAGCTGGTAAATAATTATTATGAAGAAGCTGCATTTATTTGATAAAATTGTGTTGGTTTTTAATATACTTGCGGTGGCTGTGTTGCTTCTCTCTTTTATATTGCCTTTTTTACCACCCAAAACATTTTCTTCACTTTCTGTTCTAAGTTTAGGAGTCCCATTTCTAATATTGCTTAATGTGTTGTTTTTTTTATATTGGTTAATTAAAATTAAAAAGCATTTATTTTTATCATGTATTGCCCTTTCTTTTGGTTATATTCTTCATGGTTCGTTGTATAAGTTTTCATCTTCAGAAGAGGTTATAAGCAAGGAATCTCATCCTATTAAAGTAATGAATTTTAATGTTCGATTGTTCAATTTGTATCAATGGATTCAGGAAAAAGGTGTAGATAAGAAAATTGTAAAATTTATTCGAACTGAAGACCCTGGTGTAATTTGTATTCAGGAATACCACCCGGATTCTAGAATAGATTTCTCTTTTTACAAGTACCGATATGAAGAGCTTTCGGGTAAAAAAACAAAACATGGCCAAGTTATTTTATCACATTATCCTATAATAAATTCTGGTTCTATAGAATTTCCAAATACTGCCAATAATGCCATTTATGCTGATATTGTAAAAGATAGAGACACCTTTAGGGTTTATAATATCCATTTGGAATCCTTAAAAATTGATACAGACGTCGAGAAGCTAAAAGAAGAAGGTTCTGAAAGACTTTTTAAACTCGCTGGGACTACATTTAAAAGACAGCAATTTCAATCAGAATTATTCCTGCTTCATAAAAGACAATGTCCTTATAAAATGATAATTTGTGGTGATTTTAATAATACAGCATATTCATACGTTTATAGAAAAATAAAAGGTGATTTAAATGATACCTTTAAAGAAGCTGGTGATGGTTTTGGAAGAACCTATGACTTCAAATTCTTCCCGGTGAGAATTGATTTTATTTTTGCTGACGATATTTTTGAAGTAAATGATTTTAAAACCTACAAAGAACATTTATCAGATCATTATCCAATTATGACTACGCTTAGTTTAAAAAAATAAAAAAAAGTGTTACATAAATGAACAATCAATCGTATCTGCTAGGATATGAATGATTAAACCTAAGCCAATTAACCGTGTTTTTTTAGGAAATAAAAGTAATATGTAAATACCTATTGCCAAATTTGAGTGAAGTGGATGAAAACCAATACTGCATCTGTTCGAATCAAAAATAGGATTGGCAAGTAAATGGTCGAGATCTATCAATAAACCGGCAAGCATAATTATAAAAGCTTTAAACCACATCTTTTTATAAAACATCAATGCTATGAGCAAGGGGATTATAACATGGCAGCCATAATGAAGTGTCGTTTGAATCATTGATGTGCAGTAATAACTTGATTTTCTAGGTAACTAAGCGCATTTGGACCTTCGTTAAACAACAAATCTAAAATGCTTAAGTTGTTTAGGAAACCATTTTTGTCATCAAAAACCTGCGAGTAGGTTTCAAATTTTGGTTCTTCTGTTTTAGCATTAACTAAATATCTAAAATCACTAATGCCCTCCACCATTTTTTCATATTGATCGGTTTTTGAATATTCTATTTCTAATTGCAAACAATCACAAATAGTCTTAAAGCATTTTAGATTAAAATCAAAAATATAATTGGCTCTGGTTTTGAATAATGGTATAATATCATCTTTATAAAATTCAAAAAACGGCGAGGTACTATAGGCTGAAAGTATAGATTTCCAATGCTGATCTTGCCAATTAATATCGTGAGCTATTTTAACATCTTTATATTTCTGACGGTTTTTTTGGGTATGAACTACTGGAATATTCAACAATAATTTTCCATTAGCGCCATGTATAAATGTTCTGCTTCTATAGGTTTGCTTCAAAAAATTATCTTCTTGCTCAAAAATGAGTTTATCAGCTTGAGCAATTGCTGCAAAATTTGCAATATTAGAAAAGTATGTTGGATGTATTAAAATAGTCATTTGCTAAATATTAAGCCATATACTTTCTTTTCTGCCTGAATATTAAGCGTTTTCTTTTTTGTGTTTTCTCCATTTATTAAAACCTGTCCATCCGGCAACAACAATTAGAAACGGAATTAAATAAGAAACCGGTTGACCACTACCACCAACAGTAGTAAATAATCTATCGAGTCTTATTTTGTCAAACCCTTTGCCATTTGTGTTCCAACTCATCCATATAAAAACAGGTTTTCCAACAACATGATCAAAAGGGACAAATCCCCAAGCTCTTGCGTCTTGTGAGTTATGGCGGTTATCTCCCATCATCCAATAGTAATCCTGTTTAAAAGTATAGGTGGTTGTAGCCTTGCCATTTATTAAAATTTGATTTCCTTGAACTTCTAAAGTATTTCCTTCATAAGAAGTAAGAACACGTTTATAAAGAGGTAAAACATTTAAATTAATATCGATTGTTTTTCCTGCTTGTGGAATATAAAGTGGTCCAAAAAAATCATTATTCCAATTATAATCCGGATTATGTGGAAAAATACTTGGGTCTCTTTTTCCTTTTTCTTGTTTTAAAGGAGTTATACTTTTTATGTTTGGATGGTTTTTGAATTTATTTAAATCTTCATCGGTAATTGCAGGAAAATAACTAACGGACCTATCTTGATTATACTGAGGAAAATCAGTGATATTATATCTGTTTGCCAGCTGGTAGTTATTAAAGAGTCCACTATTAGTTTCAATCATATAAGAAAACTGTAGTTTGGCGCGTTCTGGTAAAACGTTTTGTTTTCCATTAATATATACATAGCCATTTCTTACTTCCAAAGAATCTCCTGGCAAACCAACACAACGTTTAACATAGTTGGTCTTTTTGTCGATTGGTTTATAATAATATTTATCGGTATGTCTCATATCTAACATGGTGTCAACGGGCCAGTTGAAAACTACGATGTCATTATGCTTAATTTTTTGAAAACCTGGAATTCTCATATATGGCAACTCATAATCAGAGTCATAAGATTTTATTTTTAATCCTGGAATCGTATCATGAACCATTGGTGCGGCAATAGTTGTCATAGGGATTCTTGCACCATAATGGAATTTGCTAACAAAAAGAAAATCACCTACCAATAAAGTCTTTTCTAAGGAAGAAGTAGGAATAGTAAATGGTTGAATAAAATAAGTGTGAACAATAGTTGCTGCTACAATGGCAAATAAAATAGAACTTATCCAATCTCCTAAATCGGTTCTTGGGTGTAAACTTCTGTTTTCAACATATTTCAATTCAGCAACATAATTCAAGTAGTAATTATAGAGACCTAAGGAAAACACTGCTAAAAGGGTGTCTATATTTGAGTTTTTTCCAAAACTTCTTGCTGTTTCTACCCAAACGACCGCGAACATAATAAGGTTTACAATGGGTAGGAATAATAAAATGGTCCACCACCACGGTCTGTTTATTATTTTCATTAATATTACGGCATTGTAAACAGGAATAAATGCTTCCCAAGCTTGCCTACCTCCCTTTATATATAATTTCCAAGTTCCTAAACCATGAACGCCTTGTATTACCAAGAAAAATATAAACCATTGTATAAGTGTCATAATTATAAATTTTTGTTGTTAGGAGAGT
>JAHEDS010000034.1:0-3677 GCA_024641135.1 Flavobacteriales bacterium | reverse complement strand
GCTTTGCTATAATCTTGCAACCAGCCTGTAGTTCCCGAAATAACAGGGACTTGATGGTTGATGCAATTGGAAATATTATTAAAAGCTACTGCTGGAATACTAAAATCTATGGCAACATCAGCCTTCGTAATATCATAATTATGGTCATCTTTATCAACCTTAAGAACAATTTCATGACCGCGTTGAATCGCTATTTGTTCAATGGTTTTCCCCATTTTTCCATAACCCAATAAAGCAATTTTCATTATTTTAAAATTTAAAATTTAATGTTAAACCAACATCACTTTTGGTATCAATTTCATGCATTTTAAAATGGGGTGATAATGTTAACTTATCATTTACATTATATTGTAAAAGATGGGCGTCAACATTGGCATCTATAATGTTAAGTGCATATAAACCCATGGTTACTAATAGTGATATTTCTTTATTCTTTCTGTAAAATTTTTGGGCTCGAATAAGTCCGTCTAACGTAACTCTATTATAAAACTCGTCATCTTCAAAACCTGCAAGGCGACTTTTATAGGCATCACGGTATCGTTTATATTCTTTATTGTTAGAAGTGTAAAAATAAATACCCGTACCTAAGGCACCTAAGACAATGGGAATTTTCCAGTATTTTTTATTATAGGCCTGACCTAAACCAGGTAATACGGCTGAGTAAAATGCTGCTTTTGCAGGTGATAATGGATTTATTGGTTCTGTAATTTCAGTTATAGATTCAACAGTTAATGTATCTCTTGTTTTTTCTTTTTCATTGTCTTGTCCATAAATTGAAAGGCAAAACAAAAAACAAAGTCCATTTACTATTAGAATTTTATTTAGCACCTTCTACTAATTTTTTAAGACGATTAAAATCTTCTTCAGAATGGAAAGGAATAGTAATTTTACCTTTTCCATTTTTAGATACTTTAACGTCTATTTTATGTCCAAAGTATTCTGAAAATTCTTTAATTCCTTTTTGAATATATTCAGGAACATCTGAAGTAGTATTAGTTTTAGGGGAAACTTTAACCTCTTCAGTATTATTATAGTGCCTAACTAACTCTTCGGTTTCTCTAACAGAAAGTTTATTTGATAATATGTTTTCATAAATATCAAGTTGGACAGATTGGTCTTCAATAGTAATGATAGCTCGACCATGCCCCATTGAAATAAACCCATCACGCATACCTGTTTGAATGATTGGATCTAATTTTAAAAGACGTAAATAGTTAGCTATTGTAGAACGTTTTTTACCAACACGATCGCTCATTTGTTCCTGAGTTAGATTAATTTCATCAATTAATCGTTGGTATGATAAAGCAATTTCGATAGGGTCTAAGTCTTGACGTTGAATATTTTCAACTAAGGCCATTTCTAATGACTCTTGATCATTTGCAATTCTTATGTAGGATGGTATCGTTTCTAATCCAATTAATTTGGAAGCTCTAAAACGTCTTTCACCCGATACTAATTGATACTTGTTAAACCCTAATTTTCGAACTGTTATTGGTTGAATAACACCTAATTCTTTTATTGAAGAAGCTAATTCCCGTAGCGTTTCTTCGTTAAAATTAGTACGTGGTTGAAATGGGTTAACGTCAATAGAATCAATATCTAACTCAACAATATTACCAATAACCTTATCAGCATTTTTATCTTGTACCGATTGAATGTCGTTACTCGGGTCTTTTAAAAGTGCCGATAAGCCTCTACCTAAAGCCTGTTTTTTAGTTGCTTTGGCCATTTTTTAAGTGTTTTTAATAATAATTTCTTTAGCCAAACTTAAGTAATTTGCAGCACCTTTACTACTCGCGTCAAATTTAATTATATTTTCGCCATAGCTAGGAGCTTCACTTAATCGCACATTTCGTTGAATTATTGTTTGAAAAACCATGTTATTGAAATGCTTTTGAACTTCTTCTACCACTTGATTAGATAATCGCAATCTCGAGTCGTACATTGTTAGCAATAATCCTTCAATGTCTAATTCGGCATTGTGAATTTTTTGAACACTTTTTATAGTATTCAAAAGCTTTCCTAATCCTTCAAGAGCAAAATACTCACATTGTATAGGTATTATTACTGCATCGGCAGCAGTTAAAGCATTTAATGTAAGTAATCCTAGCGACGGTGCGCAGTCGATTAAAATAAAATCATAATCATTTTTTACAGTATTTAATGCTTTTTTAAGCATATATTCTCTTTCATCTTTGTCAACTAGTTCTATCTCAATAGCAACTAGGTCAATGTGAGCTGGAATAATATCTAAGTTTGGAGTGTCTGTAGAAATAATAGCTTCCTTGGCTGTATTAGAATGTTCAAGTAGTTGGTAAGTTCCTATTTCAACTGTATCTACATTTATACCTAAACCGGAAGTTGCATTTGCTTGAGGGTCAGCATCTATTAATAAAACTTTCTTTTCAAGAACTCCTAAAGAAGCAGCCAAATTGATTGACGTTGTCGTTTTTCCTACACCACCTTTTTGGTTAGCAATTGCAATGATTTTACCCATTTATGATTTGGTTTTATGAACGGTAAAAATACAATTATTTATGACTAATAAAAACCCAATTTGTTAACATTAAAGTAGTTTTTTAATCTTATTAAATAAAACCAATTTGTAGTATAAATCTGGATATTGAGAATATAAAGCATTACAGACCGTCACTGCTTAAGGAATAAAAATGCATTCATTGAAGGTTCTAAATGATTTAATCAACTCTGGCTTTATTAAGAATATTTCTTTCAAATTTTTTGTCGTCTTCTATAATATCAAAAAATCCTGTAACAAACCTTTTTGCTATTATAAATTGATTTCTGTCTTCAAAATATTTTTCTAGACTATCAATGAGATTGAACATTATCGATTTATTTTCGATAAATTCTTTTCGAACTTTTTCAAAAAGTTGCTCATCCCTTTTATAACCTTTATAAAGACGTTCCTTAACGTCGGTAATATCTAAAGTTATATTTTGAATATTCGAAACGACCGCATAGCTGGCATCTACTAAACCTGACATATCAAAATCATATGGAAGTGGAATTATTTTTTTATCAATAAATAAAAGTTTTCCATTATGCAGATAGGTTGTTGAAAAATCCGTATTGGCTATTAAATACTGAAAAAAAGAATTTCGTATAGATGCCAAATCCTCTTGCTGTAAGGGAAGAATTCTTCTTTTAATTTCTTTGCCATTAAGACGTTTTGCAACATTATCAATGTCCTCTATAAAAAAGCCCTTAAGGTCATTACTGATTGCGCGTCTTCCTTTTTCTTCAATAAATTCAATATTTAGTAACCGTACTTTATAGTGAACTGGCGTAACAATTTCATAAAGCTTGTAAGCCATATATTCCTTAATTATATAATCGTTATTATTGGATTCGATTAAACATGGCAATACCAGTTTTAGTTTTTTATTACCTTCAAAAGGGGTTTCTTTAGAATCCGAATTTTTTAGTTTTAGCTTTAACGGGGCATAATAACAATTTTCGCGTCTATTATTGCCTCTTGTTCTCAACTCAATTTTTAATGAATCATATTCAGAGTTTTTATTTTTGAAATAGAGTAAAGATTCCAAATACGTACTATCATTAGTATTTTTTTTAACGTTTTTAATTGAAATTTTTAATTTAACTGAAAGAGGTTCTTGGTTGTAAAACAATGGAGTTGTTTCTACAGTAATCTCCTG
>JAHEDS010000099.1:3503-7773 GCA_024641135.1 Flavobacteriales bacterium | reverse complement strand
CCTGAAAAGGAAAAAATTGCAGATTATGCATTCGAAGCTGTAGCAACACCGAGATATTTTCAATGGAATATCTTTAATCATACAACTTTAGAAAAGGCTTGTTTTGATATTGATGGAGTGCTTTGTGTGGATCCATCAAAAGAACAAAATGATGATGGACAAAAATACATTTCTTTTTTGCTCAATGCAGCTCCTTTATATATTCCAGGATCTAAAATAGGAACCATAGTAACATCAAGACTTGAAAAATACAGAAAAGAAACAGAAATCTGGTTAAGTGCAAATGGTGTTAAGTATGACAAACTGGTTATGCTTGATTTACCAGATATGAAAGCAAGACAAAAGGCAAATAACCATGCCGGACATAAAGCAAATACTTATCAGTCTAACAGCTATAATCTTTTTGTGGAAAGTGATTTAGGTCAAGCGATCGAGATTAACAGACTTACTAAAAAACCGGTATTCTGTACTGAAAATTTTCAAATGATTTATGAGTCAGAATCCTTTGCATATAATATTAAAAGCGGTAAGTATCTTCCTTTTTTACGTCGTTATGGTTTACAGTTAAGAAACTTAATTAAGAATTCAAAAAACCTGTTGCAAAAGGAAGTAATCGAAAAGAGTTTAACAAGTTCAAACTAAAAGAAGATGCAGATTTTAGACATCATAATAAAAGGAATTGAATATTTGATAGTTGCATATTTCGCAATTTCAAGTTTATACATATTTGTGTTTGCTCTTGCTGGAAATTTCTATAAAAAACGCAAAAGCCCAATCAATAAAACATTTAATAAAATGGCAGTGCTTATTCCTGCTTATAAAGAAGATGGTGTTATAGTTGAGGTGGCAAAATCAGCATTGAAACAAAATTATCCTTTAACACAGTTTGATGTTGTAGTCATTGCAGATTCTTTAAAAGTAGAAACCCTAAAGACACTTAAAGCGTTGCCTATTGAATTAATTGAAGTTTCATTTGAAAAAAGCACCAAATCAAAAGCTTTAAACTATGCAATGGAGAATTTAGGCGAAAGTTATGATTATGCCATCATATTAGATGCCGACAACATCATGGAGTCTGGCTTTTTAAACAAAATGAACGATGCTTTTAATAGTGGATATCAAATTGTTCAAGGACACAGAAAAGCAAAAAATCAAAACACTTCGTACGCCATTTTAGATGCTGCCAGTGAAGAGATAAACAACCATATTTTTAGAAAAGGCCATAGAACTTTAGGCCTGTCATCTGGTCTTATTGGATCGGGAATGGGGTTTGATTATAAACTCTTTAAATCTATGATGTTTACTGTAAATGCCATTGGCGGTTTTGACAAAGAACTTGAATTCAAGTTTGCAGAAAAGAAAATTGCTATAGAATATTTACAAGACGCCATTGTATTAGATGAAAAAATTCAAAAACCATCCGATTTTTCAAACCAACGTAAAAGATGGCTTTCTACACAATTTGTGTATTTGAATAAATATTTCAAAAAGGGTTGTAAGGAACTTTTTATTAATGGAAACATTAATTTCTTTGACAAGGTTTTTCAAATGATAATTCCACCAAGAATTTTATTGTTAGGAGCTACATTATCTATTGCCTTTATTTATAGTGCTTTGTTTTTTTTATTCAATACCATTCTAAATGTATCAGTCTATTTCTGGCTAGTAAATGTAGTTGTTACCGTAACGGCATTTTTGTTGGCTATTCCAAAATCGTTTTACAATACAAATACATTAAAAGCGATGCTTTCACTGCCTTCAGCTTTTTTTAGAATGGCACTCTTACTTTTTAGGTTAAAAGGAGCAAATAAGAAATTTATTCACACCGCTCATGGAGCAATTGAAAATTAATAAATGATGAGGATAGGTATAGAAGCACAACGGTTATTTCGCCCACATAAACACGGTATGGATAGAGTGGCACTGGAATTAATTAAAAACCTTCAGGTTATTGATAAAGAAAACGACTATTTCATTTTTGTGAAACCAGATGAAGATACCTCTGCAATTTCAGGTACTTCAAATTTTAAAATTGTTGAAATTCCTGGTGGTTCTTATCCAATGTGGGAGCAATATAAATTGCCTAAAGTTGCTAAAGAATTTGAATGTGATTTACTGCATTGCACAAGTAATACAGCGCCATTGTCGACAGAATTACCTTTGGTAACAACCCTTCATGATATCATTTACATGGAAGAAAGTGTCATAAAACAACTTACGAGTAGCGCTTCATTGTATCAAAAATTTGGAAATTTATATAGAAGACTCATTGTTAGTCAGGTTGTAAAAAAGAGCAATCGTTTAATTACGGTTTCCAACTATGAAAAAAGGAATATCACAAATTACTTTAATCTAAATAATGAGGACCTTCAAGCTATTCATAATGGTGTAAATCAAAATTTCACTACCCAAATTAAAGAAGATCATTTGGCAAATGTAAAAACCAAGTATAAGCTTCCACTACGTTATTTATTACATATTGCTAATAAAGACCCAAGAAAAAACACAAAAGGAACATTATTGGCATATAAAGATTTTATTAAAGAAAATGGGACTGAATATAAACTTGTAGTGCTTGGTTGTAAAGATGCTGATTTAAAAACGATGTTGGATGAAATAGGCGCAGTAGATTTATATGAACATATTTTTCTAACAGGATATGTTTCAGATGAAGACCTTCCTGCAATTTATCATTTGGCTCAATTGTTTTTATTTCCTTCTCTACGTGAAGGTTTTGGAATTCCAATTATTGAAGCTATGGCTTGTGGTATTCCTGTTATTACATCAAACACTTCATCTATGCCAGAAGTCGCCGGTGATGCAGCTCATTTAGTGAATCCCAATAGCACTGAAGAAATTACAAAAGGAATAATAAAAATACTCTCTGATGTAAACTATAAAAATGAACTTATTAGAAGAGGGTTAGAGCAATACAAATTGTTTTCGTGGGAATCTATGGCAGAACAAGTATTGGAATTATATAAACAACTATACAAACAAGAAAAAACTAAAGAATCATGATAAAAGGTAAAGACATTGTTATTATTAGTATACAACCTTGGGATATTGAAATAGGCAGTAATTGTAAAAATATTGCGCTAGAATTCGCAAAGAATAATCGTGTATTATATGTAAATCCACCTATGGATAGAGTGACACGAATTAAGCAAAGAAATATTGAAAAAATTCAAAAACGAATCAACATAGCTAAAGGTAAAACATCAGATCTGGAAAAAATTGGAGAAAACTTATGGAATTTATATCCAAAAGACACTATTGAATCCATAAACTGGATAGGCTCACATGCTATTTTTAAAACTCTTAATAAAAGAAACACTAAATTATTAGCAAACAATATTAAAACTGCAATAGATCGTTTAGGTTTTTCAGATTATATCTTATTTAATGATAGCTCAATGTTTCTTGGTCTACATTTAAAAGACATGTTAAACCCAAGTCTTTATACGTATTATATCAGAGATTATTTGGTTAAAGTTCCTTATTGGAAAAAACATGGAGAAAAAGTAGAGCCACAATTGATAGAACAAGCGGATCTTGTTTTAAATAACTCAATGGTTTATACCGAATATGGCTCACAATTCAACAAAAACAGTGTCATGGTTGGTCAGGGTTGTGATATTGATATGTTCACAGACGAAGAGAATAAGATTTCAATTCCAAAGGAAATAAAAGACATTCCAAAACCAATAATAGGGTATGTTGGATCCTTAACCACATTAAGACTTGACATTGAATTATTGGAGCATTTGGCGATACAGAAACCAAACTGGAGTGTTGTTTTAGTTGGACCAGAAGATGAGGTTTTCAAAAACTCTTCATTACATCAACTTCCCAATGTATACTTTTTAGGTTCAAAAGACAGTAATGACCTTCCGTCTTACATTAAAGGGTTTGATGTTACTATGAATCCTCAAGTGGTTAATGAAATCACGATTGGTAACTACCCGCGAAAAATTGATGAGTATTTAGCGATGGGGAAACCAGTGGTGGCTACTCAAACAAAAGCTATGGAAATGTTTAGCGAGCATGTGTATTTAGGACAAGTAAAAGAAGATTATGTCACTTTAATTGAGACAGCTTTATCTGAACATTCTGAACTAAAAGCTAAACAGCGAATTGAATTTGCAAAAACCCACACTTGGGACAATAATGTTAAGGAAATTTATAAAGCAATAAAATCAACTACAAAAGATAAATTACTATGGAATTAGTAGCAAAAATAAAATCAAATAAACCTTTAAAACAATTG
>JAHEDS010000099.1:0-3403 GCA_024641135.1 Flavobacteriales bacterium | reverse complement strand
ACCAAAACCTGGGAAAAATTTAAAAACTAAACTTATGGAATTTTTAAAAATACTTTTTTGGACATTATTATTCGTAACTTTTTATACTTATGTGGGTTATGGTATGTTGTTATTTCTAATTATTAAGATTAGAAGAGTCTTAAAATTAAACAGAAACCAGGTTAGCGATCCTAATTATCAGCCGGAAGTCACTTTATTTATTACAGCATTTAATGAGAAGGACTATGTTGCAGCAAAAATGAAAAATTCATTGGAACTGGATTATCCCTCAGAAAAATTAAAAATAGTTTGGGTCACTGATGGGTCTGATGATGGAACACCAGATTTAATTAAACAATATAACAATACATCTGTTCATCACCTTCCAGAAAGAAACGGGAAAATAAGCGCAATGAACAGAGGAATGCAGTTTGTTAAAACTCCCATAGTGATATTTAGTGATGCTAATACTTTACTTGGAAAAGAATCCATTAAACGGATTGTAACTTTATTTGGAAATTCTAAAGTAGGTTGTGTTTCAGGTGAAAAAAGGATTATTAATAAAGAAAGTGATGTTGCATCTGGAGCTGGAGAAGGATTATATTGGAAATATGAATCAGCATTAAAAAAATGGGATGCCGAACTTTATTCGGTGGTTGGAGCAGCCGGCGAATTGTTTGCTATAAGAACAGAATTATATCGCCATGTTGAAAAAGATACTTTACTTGATGATTTTATCATTTCATTACGTGTCGCACAAGAAGGATATACAATACAATATGATCCTGAAGCTTATGCAATTGAAACCGCTTCAGCAAATGTAAAAGAAGAATTAAAGCGTAAGATTAGAATTTCTGCTGGAGGGATTCAATCGGTTGTAAGATTAAGGTCATTGCTTAATGTTTTTAAATATGGAACTCTTTCTTTTCAGTATATCTCTCATCGTGTCCTTCGCTGGACTTTAACACCGCTTTGTTTACTTTTTTTAATACCAGTATCAACTGTATTGGCATATTTTGACGGGTTTTTGAGTTTAGGGGTTTATGCCATTTTATTCTGGTTGCAGCTTATTTTTTATGTGTCTGCATTAACAGGTTGGTTTTTGGAGAACAGATCAACAAGAATAAAAATATTGTTTGTTCCTTACTATTTTTTCATTATGAATCTTTCTGTTGTATTAGGTTTTTTTCGTTACATGAATAATACCCAATCTGTTAATTGGGAGCGCGCTAAACGCGATATAGACATCAAAGGCCAATTATTAAACTCTGTAGTTGAATAATAACATCAGAAACCATAATCAAGTTTATAGCAATGAAATTATATCCTATAAAATATATGATGTTGATTGGAATATTATTGTTCGTATCATTTGTATTAATAATTAATATTGTAAGAATACCTTCTTATAACATTCAAACCAATGGGAAATTATACATTTTAAATAAGCTTAGTTGCGACATGACCGTTTTTGATTTATTTGAAGGTAAAGAGCTGGCTGAAATATCACTAGAAATTGAACCACATGAGGCCACCACAATAACAAATCAAGATAAGGTTGTAATTACTAATTATGGCGATTTAAATGTTGATGGTAAAAGCATCAGCGTAATTAATACACATACAAATAAACTTGAAAAAACTATTGAGCTCGATCAAAGTTTAAGGCCACATGGTATAGTTGCAATTCCAGAATCAAATAAGGTTGGAGTTGTCACGGATAGTGGTAATGAATTATTAATAGTTAATGTTGAAACAGATGTTATTGAAAAAAAAATACCTGTTCAACAACGGGTTAGTCATCTTTTGGTATTGCATCCTCATAAACCTTTGGCTTATGTTTCCAATGTTAAATCAAATTCAGTAAGTGTAATTGACCTAGAACTTAATAGTGTAATAAAAATTATTCCATGTGGAATGGGAACTGAAGGTATAGATATAACTCCGGATGGCTCCCAAGTTTGGGTGGCCAATAGTAAAGAAAACACCATTAATATTATAAATACTAACACGAATCAAATTATCGATACTTTAAAAACAGGAAGAGAGTCTTTAAGACTTAAGTTCTCCATTAATGGTAAATTTTGTTTGGTTACTAATGCTAAGGATGGAACCATTTCAGTTTACGACCAAAAATCAAAAAAGCGAATTAAGACAATAAGTATTCGAGGCAAAAAAAGTCTTACAGAAAGAATTCTTTATCATACCCCAAGACCAGTTGGTATTTTGATGCACCCTAATGGCTTGTATGCTTTTGTTGCCAATTCAAATGCAAATACAGTTGAAGTGATTGATATGAAATCATTCAAAATTGTTAGTAATATTAGAACAGGAAAAGTTCCTGATGGGTTGACTCTTATAGAATAGAATTTATTGAAACAAAAAAGTTTTTTTAAAACAAAAATTATGAAAACAGGAATTATAATAACATTTCACAATAATGAAAAAGATATTGATAAAGATTTTTTTGTGACATATTTAAACAAAGTAAAAGGTATTGAAATTTGTTTAGTGAATAATGATAGTAAAGATCAAACGTATCAAATTTTAAAAGATATAGCAGAATATTGTAACAATGTATCTATTGTAAATATTAAAAAGCAAAAGATGGATATGTCAGCTGTAAGAGCAGGGGTTAGGTTTATGACCAATAAGTTTAACTTAAAAGAAATTGGTTATGTTTCTGTCAATTTATTGGATATGAATCAAAACAATTTAAATGATTTTATAAATACAATAATTGATAATCAAGAATCAATTTTTAACCACAATACAAGCACTTTCCAAAATTATACAGTAAAAAAAACACTTTTTCAAAGTCTATTTAGTTTGAAGGAATTTTTAGAAAAATCTAAAACAGATAATAAGGTTTTAAATCTTCAAGATTAAATTGGTTTTAAACCAATAACTACAAAACCATTCATCTATAGAAAACCGTCAACAATCTATACCGAATAGCATCTAATAGAAAATTGTATTTCTTCCCTTTTTTTGTCTTTAGTTTTGATTCAATATTAATAACCTATAGAGATAAAAAAATCAAATTTTATATAATATGAAATCAATTTTAAAGGTCATTTTTTTGACAATTTTATTAAATGCTTGTAGTGTTCCAGAGGTTCAGAATAATGATGCTGAAGTTCAAAATAATGAAACTGAGGATTTAGAAGTAAATATGATAGCCATACCTGATGGGTTTGATTATAGTACAAATCAAGAAGTCAAGGTAACAATTAGTGATAATTCAAAATATGCGCGATATGATATTTTCGCATATTCAGATGAACTCTATTTTGCCGGAAACGAAACTTTTGAAAATCAGTCTGGAGAAATTGTAACAGAACCCGTATATAAATCAGATGTGTTGAACAAGTTAATTTTTTCTGGTGTTGTTAAAGATGGGACATTTACACAGACTATTAGT
>JAHEDS010000098.1 GCA_024641135.1 Flavobacteriales bacterium | reverse complement strand
GAAAAAAGATTTAATCAATTGCGTAAAATACAAGGTAAAGAAGAGATTTTGTTAGATCATTCGGTGTCAATGGACAATGAGGGTTTAATCGACGATCATAAATTTGGAACTGTTGGTGCCGTTGCTATAGATAAGAATGGAAATTTGGCGGCAGGGACCTCTACTGGTGGCATGACTAATAAAAAGTATGGACGTATAGGCGATGCCCCAATAATTGGAGCAGGAACTTATGCTAATAATGCCACTTGTGGTATTTCTTCAACAGGGACAGGTGAATATTTTATGAAGACCGTGGCAGCTCATGAGGTTTCAAACTTGATACAATACAAGGGATTAAGTCCAAAAGAGGCTTTACATGAAGTATTATTTAAACAAATTGGAGAACTAGGAGGTGAAGGCGGTATGATTTTATTAGATAATAATGGAGAAGTATATTGGGACTTTAATTCGAAAGGCATGTTTAGAGGGTATAAAAAATCGAATGGAGAAAATGTAGTTGAAATGTTCGAAATTAACTAATCTTGCTCTTAACAATCAAAAAAGCACGCTCTAAAATTGAGCGTGCTTTTATATTATATAAGGACTTTGTATTCCTTTTTGTATAAATAATTTAATCTTTTACTCCAAGTTTTTCTAAAATTGTGTCCATTAAACACCATTTAGTCAAAGAAGATTGTAATAAATTGGCTCCCACAAAGGCAGTGAACCATAACCAATTTGTATTAACGTAAATAGCTAATAATAAGCTTGCTAATATAAAAGTTCCGGCAATTCCTCTAACAATTCTGTTTTTCATAAATATTGGTTTTAGTTTGATTTTTCAATGTTTAAAACGGCGACATGTATGTGTGACAAGGTTTTTTGTTTATCGTTGAAATCATTTATCAATTTAAACAACATATCAACATTTTCCTTTTTTACAAAAGCGTAAAATACTAAAGATTCTGTTTGATTCATTTCACTTGAAAACCAATTGGATTCAATCGCATCTTCAGAGCTATCTCTGTATCCCGTAACTTCTTTAAAGGAGAACGTTTTTACTTCGGCTTTTTTTAGTTGCAATTTGATGTCTTTTTCAAATTGCTTAATGGCTGTAATAATAACTAATTTCATGGTTTGATAATTTTTAATTCTTATTCAATTTCTCCTGATATATCGTCTTTTTCCCATTTCTTGCGCTCTGTAATGTAATATATTAAAGGCACGACAATTAAAGTAAGCAGGGTTGAAACAATGGCTCCTGCAACTAATGAAATGGCTAAACCTTGAAAAATTGGGTCAAACAAAATGATTGAAGCACCTATCACAACAGCTCCTGTTGTTAATAAAATAGGTGTGGTTCGTACAGCTCCCGCATCAATTATAGCTTGTTTAATTGGAATACCATCGTTCAATCGAATTTCAATAAAGTCAATTAATAAGACAGAATTTCTAACCATAACGCCCGCTAATGCAATCATTCCAATAAAAGAAGTAGCTGTAAAGAAGGCTCCTAAAACCCAATGACCAAGTACAATCCCAACTAATGATAATGGAATAGCTACCATCATTACCATTGGGGTTTTAAAGTTTTGGAACCAACCAACAATGAGCATATATATAATAACAATCACAATTAGAAACGCAGTTCCTAAATCTCTAAACACTTCTAATGTAATTTGCCATTCACCATCCCATTTTACGGTAAAATCGGTTTCTTCAGTGGGCGAATCCATGTACAATTCGTTGATTTTATACCCTTTAGGAAGTTCAATTTTTTGAAGTTTTTCATTCATTCCTAGTATTGCATAAACGGGACTTTCCAACGTTCCGGCCATATCGGCTAATACATAGACCACCCGTTTTTGGTCTTTTCTATAAATTGTATTTTCAAGAGTTCCTGTTTTTATAGCCACTAAATCACTTACAGGAACTAAACTACCATTGCGACTTTTTATTTTTAGATTTTGAATATCTTCAAGTGATGTTTTGTCTTTATCATCAAGTGATAATACTATTCCAACATTATCATTAGATGTTTGATCATACAAATTCGAAATAGGATATTCTTTTAATAAATAAGTTAAATTACCTACAACTTGTTGTGGTGCAATGCCATTAAGCATAGCTTTTTCCTTATCTACTTCTAGGCGATATTCAATTTGATCTGCTTCAACCATCCAATCAGCATCCACAACATCAACTGTATTTTCTAAAATATCTTTGACTTGTTTTGCTACTTTAATTTGATCCTCATAATTTGGACCATATATCTCAGCAACTAATGTTGAGAGAACTGGTGGTCCTGGTGGAACCTCTACAATTTTTACATTTGCACCATATTTTTTTGCTATTTTTTGAATATTAGGACGCACAATTTTAGCAATGTCATGGCTTTGTAAATCTCTGTGTTCTTTGTGTAAAAGATTTACCTGAATGTCTGCCATATTACTTCCTCCGCGTAAATCATAATGACGCACTAACCCATTAAAAGTAATAGGCGATGAGGTACCAATATAATTTTGGTAATCGACCACTTCTGGAATAGATGTTAAATATTGAGCTATTTCTTGAGTAACAACTGCTGTTTTCTCTAGAGTAGTGCCTTCTGGCATGTCAATTACTATTTGAAACTCATTTTTATTGTCAAAAGGCAACATTTTTACGGCTACCGATTTTGTAAAAAACATCATAACCGAACCAACAAGCATAAGTATAGTAATACCAAACATGGCATTACGTTTTTTAGAATTATCTAAAAAAGGCTGCTCTATTTTCTTGTATATTTTATAAATAATACTAGTTTCTAAACCTTCTTCTTCTTTATGAGATTGTTCTTCTTTTTCCTGTAACAAATGATATCCTAAATACGGAGTAACTGTTAAAGCTACAAATAGAGATAAGATCATGGCAATAGAAGCTCCAATAGGCATTGGACTCATATAAGGCCCCATCATTCCAGAGACAAAAGCCATTGGTAAAATAGCCGCAATAACTGTGAAAGTTGCTAAAATAGTGGGGTTACCAACTTCGTTAATGGCATAAATAGCAGCTTGTTTAAATGGGAGCCGTTTCATTTTAAAATGCCTGTGCATATTTTCAGCAATAATAATACTATCGTCTACAACAATACCTACAACAAAAACTAAAGCAAATAAGGTTATTCTGTTTAATGTATATCCAAGCATATAATATGCAAACAACGTTAACGCGAATGTTAATGGCACTGAAAAGAAAACCACTAAACCGCCTCTCCATCCCATAGCGAGCATGACCAAGATGGTAACAGCTAAAATAGCAACGCCTAAATGCAATAATAATTCACCCACCTTATCGGAAGCCGTTTCACCGTAATTCCTAGTAACATCAACATGAACATCTGAAGGGATTAATGTCGATTCTAATTGATCTATTTGGTATAATATTTTTTCAGAGACCTTCATGGCATCTGCTCCTTTTACCTTTGAAATAGATATAGTAACTGCAGGATATTCCGATTTGTAATTATTAAAAGATTCGTTTGTCTTTCCGTAACCAAAAGAAACATAAGTAATTGGTGATGATGGCCCATCTTGAATAGTTGCTACCTGTTTTAAATAAACGGGCATGTTTTTATTAACACCTACTACTAAATTTTCAACATCTTCAGAAGTTTCTAAGAATCTTCCGGTTGTTATTAGATATTCAGTATCATTATTTACAAAACTTCCCGATTGTGAACTACTGTTATTAGCTTGAATCATTTGCATGATCTCTAAAGCATCAACTCCGTTTCCAGCCATTTTATCCTTATCAAGGATAACTTTTAATTCTCTGTTTCTACCCCCAATTACTTTGGTTATAGATACATCTTTTACTTTTTTAATTTCAGATGTTACTTCTTCTGCTATTTCTCTTAATTCAAAATCATTATAATGCTCACTCCATAATGTTAATCCCAGCATAGGAACATCATCAATGGCACGAGTTTTAACTATTGGTTTATACACGCCTTGATGAAACATATTTTCATGCTTCATCAGTTCATCATATAGTTTTACATAAGAGCGTTCTGTATCTTCACCAACATAAAATTGAACCACCATGACTGCCTGACCGTTCATTGCCATACTGTGCACATGCTCAACACCTTTAATATTAGATATAATTTTCTCTAAAGGTTTTATCACTCTGTTTTCTACTTCGGTAGGATTGGCTCCTGGATAACCAACCATGACGTCGGCCATTGGTACAATTATTTGTGGTTCTTCTTCTCGTGGAATAAGAAATGAACTATATATCCCAATAATCATCAAACCAATCATTAATAAAATGGTAAGTTTTGAGTTAATGAAAAAATGGGCAATTTTACCTGAAATTCCTTCTTGCATAATTTTATTATTTAAAATTTAAAACTGATTCTTCGCTTTATAAAAAGCTATTGAATAGTTACTTTTACACCATTGTACAATTTTCCCTCGGCCGATATAATATAAGATTCATTTGGCCCCAGTCCTGAGAGAACTTCTACCTGATTTTCAAACGTTTTTCCTATACGTAACCAACGCAGTAAGGCTGTATTGCTTTCACTTACTGTGTATACACCTGAAAGCTGACCTTTTGTTATTAGTGCTTCAATAGGAATTAATATCATATTAGTTTTTTCTGATGTTTCTTGTAAAAATTGAACGGTTACGAACATGCCCGATAGAATAGGGACATCAGTTTTATTTAAAGCAACTTTTACCAAATATTGACCTCCAGTATTTTTAGCAGAAGTACTTACTTCAGTTACTTTGCCATTTATAGTTTTGTTCATAGATTTAACAAGAACACTAACTTCGGTTCCTGATATGATATCTGAGATTTTGCTTTCTGGTACCATTGCTATTACCTCAAAACTACCAGGAGTTTCTAACGAAACTAAAGGCATTCCAGGGTTAGCCATATCGCCATCTTTAACAAATAGGCCAGTTACAACTCCGCTAAAAGGAGCTCTTATATTAGCATATGCAAATTGTGCATCGACTTCATTTTTCATTTGTTTAGCACCTTCTAAACGTGCTTTTGCCATGTTATAATGGGCCGTCATATCATCAAGCTCTTTTTGGGAAGCACTATTTTCTGCGAATAAATTTTTATATCGGGTATAATCTTTTTCAGCATTTATAAATGCTGCAGTTGCCTCATTTATTCCGGCATTTACCTGAGATAATTTAGCTTGTAAATCTGAATTATTAATAGCTACCAATAATTGACCTTGTTTTACCTTTTCACCAACATTAACAGGAGTGTTTGTTACAAAACCCATCATGCGTGTACTTAAATTGGCACTTTTTACTGCTTGTATAGAACCACTTGCTGTTATAAATGAATTAATATCATTATCATTAACAGCATTTACTTTAACAGAAACTGAAGGGTTATCGTTAATTATTTTATTAGTATCGTGGCCACAGCTTGATACTATTATTGATAGGGCTAAAAAGGGAAGTATATATTTTGTTTTCATAGTTTTTTATTAAGCTTTAGTTAAAAATTGGAGATATGCCTGTGCATAATTATATTCAAAAATTGTTTGGTAATATTCTAATTGTTTTTGAGCAAACTGTGTTTCTGCTAGTAATAAATCAGATGTTTTTTCTAATCCTTCTTCAAAACGATTTGTTCTGATTCTTAATGATTCTTTAGATTGTTCCATTGCCAGTTTTGAAAGATTTAATTTGTTTTCGGCATCGATGAACATGCGACGTGCTTTGTTTAATTCGAGCTTACTTTGCGAAACATATTGTTCGTACTGAAGTTTTGATTTTTCAAATTCAGCTCTACTTTTTTGGGCCTTCCCAAATCGTTTTGTTCCATCAAGTATAGTCCAGCTTAATTGAGCACCCACTAAATAACCACTGGCATCTCCTTGAAAAACTTGATCATCATACAATTCATAACTTCCAAAAGCATTTAATGTTGGAAGAAAAGTCATTTTATCTGCTTTACTCATGGTTTCATAAGCATTTGAAGCTAGTTGCATCGCTTTAATATCTGAACGCTCAGATGAAATCTGTGAAGCAACGGATAAATTGTAAGGATTTACACTTAAACTATCTGAAGGAAATAATAATATGTTACTTGAATCATTCATTAGAAACGATATGTAATTTGAAGCGTTCTCGACATTGCTTTTAGCTATTTGTAATTGGTTTTTCACTTCAGTGACTCTAACTTCGACAGCTAATACATCTGCTTTCTGCAAATACCCTTGATTAAAACTGTTCATGGCTAATGTTTGATTTGATTGGGCTGCATTAAGTGCTTTTTCCATCACGTCAACAGCTTTGTATGCTAATTGAAGTTGCATATAGGCTTTATTCACTTCAAACTCCAAATAATCATTTGTTCTTTCCGTTTGTAAAACCATGGCTTCCATCTTATTTTTTGCAGCTTTTCGCTGATAAAAACCATCCATATTAATAATTGGTTGTTTCACTTCAATTCTAGTTGCAAAATTTTGTGTCTGATCTGGATTATTTAATAAATCTGGATTAAAATCAGCAGCTGTAAGAATGCTTTGATTTAATTTAGAACCAAAGGCCATTAAAGGGTTTGTAGTAGAAATACCTGTATGTGAAACTGCAATATTTGGTAAAAAAATGGCATTGGTTTGTCTATAATCAGCACGCGCTTCATTAAATTCTTCTTGAGATATTTTTATGGTTTGATTTTCTTGAGAAACTCTCTCTAAAACTGTTGCTTTTGAAATCTGAACAATTTCTTGTGCATTCAGTAAAGAAGCAAAGCATACGGCAAGAAATGTGGTTATTTTTAAATTGTTTTTCATAAAATTAATTTTTTACACGACAAAAGTAGACGCGTTTTTATTGTTCCTTAGTAACCTATGTTACTTAGAGTTAGGAATTTTTGTTATTAAAGGACCTTCAAAAATATAGGCGGATAGTGAGTTTTGAAATGATTTTCATCAATTCAAATTAAGATATCCCTTTGTAAAGACTATATATGAAATCTATAAATCCAGAACTTTCTATTGAGTTTGCTTATTAATAAATTGAGAAAGATTGGATTAAGTTTTACCTTAAATTCGAGATAAATTCCTGTTAAAAGCTTGTAAATGATTATTTGAAGCCATTATTAATTTTGAATAAACACTGGAAATATCTGAATGGGATGTTTTTTTACTTGCTTTTTCTAAATCGTCAATATCTTGAACTTCTATCATTTTACCAACCTCTAAAGCATGGTGTTGGGATTGTATTCCTTGTTTAATTAATTGGTTATAGGTTGTTTGTAATTGTTTATTATAGAAAATACCTCGCTCTGAACTTAACGTATAACTTATTTTATAAGAATTTAATAAATATTCAATCATGTCCATATGCCGTTGTTCGCTTATCTTAATATTATTAAAGATTCTTAAATTATATATGTCATCAAAATATTCATAAACATCTCGAGCTAATTTCTCCTCTTCAAGCATATATTTCATATCTGTTACCTCTTGGTTAGAAAGATTGGCACTTTGACTAAATGAGTTGTATGTTAATAATGAAATTAAAAGGATTGATAGTTTAAAGATTGCAGTTTTCATGAGTTCCATCTATAATTAAGTTATATTCTTCTTCTGTTAAAAATTGTATAGTATAGGTGTCTCCTGAAATTTCAATAGTGGCAACAAAACTCCTTAGATGATTTCTTGAACCACACATTAAACTTTCAAAAACATTAATCACAGACTCACTATCTACAATGTTTATAAATTCCTGTAAATCAACAATATCTAAATCTTCAATAGTAGCGCCAATTTGCAAAGCATTGGC
>JAHEDS010000097.1 GCA_024641135.1 Flavobacteriales bacterium | reverse complement strand
TCATGCTCTTCTGATGACTCTAATGGTGAAAGTACCGAATTTAATTTTCTTGTTTTAGACGTTGATACTGGTGAACCTATTCAAGGAGCCTTAATTGAAATTTGCAACAGTCCTTATTCCTGTTCTAACATTCTAGCCTCTGAGACAACTGGTGTCAATGGAAAAATCAAGCTTACTGGTATCTGAATCAGATATGTCAATTGCACAAAGCTTTACATTTTATGCAGATAATTATTTGAATGAAACTTTATTAATAAACCAACTGGACTTGTCTAAGGATATCGTTGTTAGTGTCAGAAATCCCGAGGGTTAAAGCCTACTGTCTCAAACATTAAATCTATAAAACAAAAAAGCATCCCAATCTTCTATACACCTTCGCTAAAGCTACGATGTACGAGTAGAAAAAAGGAAAGCTTTCCATTGGAATACCAAATTTGCTCTGGTATTACTACGCCCTAGATCTTTATAGAAATAACACATCTTCAATTAATTAGGAAATACCTAGCTTTAATATTAAGCTTAAAAGTTGTATCTTAACTATCAAATTCATTTTTGGTGAATCATGAAAATACCTGATCTCGACAAACGAAAGCATATTGGTAAAATCATGTTGACTTATTCTGGAGCAGCATGGGTAATTATTCAGGTTATAAGTTTTATAATTTCTCAGTATGAGTTGCCCATTGCCCTTTTAGATGTTTCCATTTTACTTTTTATTTTCGGATTACCGGCAGCTTTTGCTTATGCCTTATATGGCAACGTTTTAACCAAAAACATAAAATTGGTTTATGGTTTCAATCTAATTTTAGCTCTTGGAGTAATAAGCTTCTATTTCATAAAACCAAACAGCTTACACCCAAATCAAATTAAATTTTTAAAGTTTAAGAGTAATCAAAAAGAGATAGCCCAAAATATTCAGTCTCTCGCTATTCTTCCTTTTTCGAACTTCACAGGAGATACCAACAAAGATTACCTATCATATGCCATTCATGATGCTATGATTACCGAAATTGGATCGAATAGCCCTTTAAGGGTTATTTCAAAAACGTCTTCATTGGCCATAAAGGATAGCAAGAAGAGCATTCAGGATATTGCTAAAGAATTAAAAGTTGATGCTGTATTGGAAGGCTCCATTTCAAGCGCAAATGATTTAATAAAAGTATCTGTGTCTTTGGTTAGTGCATTCCCTGAAGAGTTGCAACTTTGGACCAAAGTTTACAGTGTCTCTATGTCAGAACTATTAAATGTATATTCTACGATCACTAAAAATTTGGCTGAAGAGATTGAATTGCCATTAACCCAAGAAGAGCTTGTTAAACTAAATCAAAAGTCTTCTGTAGACCCAGCTGCTTACGAAGCTTATTTGAAAGGCAAATATAACATGGGACTACTAACTCAAGAAGGGATTATGGCAGCTCAAGGTTATTTTGAAAAATCAATTAAAATTGATCCTGATTTTGCAGCCTCCTATGCTGCTTTGGGCGGAATTTGGAGTTTTTTGAAGCAGATGAATTTTGTTACAACAGATCAGGCAGCGCCTCACATTACTCCCAATATCCAAAAAGCTAAGGCATTGGATCCTGATTTGGCTGAAGTGTACTACTGGGATGCCATTAATCTCGTCTGGACCGATTACAATTGGGATGCAGGGGAAACAGCATTTATAAAAGCCATTGATCTGAATCCGAATTCCTCTGAAACCAGAGGGTTATATTCCAATTTTTTACTGGGTCAAAACAGAATTGAAAAAGCAAGGAAAGAAATGGATATTGCATTGGATCTTGACCCCAAAAACCCATTTATATTAACTCTTAATACAGTAAATCTTTTTATTGAAGGAAATTTTGGAGAATGCATTGAATTGTGCAAGAAATTACAAGTGACTCCTCCAAATAATCCATTAGTTAATTTATCCTTTTTTATGTCATATGCCGCAATTAAAGATTATGATAATTTAATAAAACATGCCATAATATGGCTTGAATTTGAAAATCATCAAGATGTCATTCCTGTAATGGAGCAAACTTATAAAGAAGAAGGTGTTAAAGCTGCATTTTTAAAAACATGTCAAGCACTTGAAAACAAAGACACTTCAAAATTAATGGCACAAACTATGTTCAATTTCTATGCTATAACGGGTGATGTCGATAAAACTTTAGACTGGATTGAGAAAAGTTACATAAGAAGAGACCCTGACATCCCCGCTATTAATGCAATACCAATATTAAATCCATATAGAAATGAACCAAGATTAATTGAAATAATTAATCGTTTGAAGTTCCAGAACCCTAACATTGACTAAGATATAAATTGCTCTACTAAAATTTAAGAGAATACTATCATTAAGTCCTACTCTAAAATAAATTAAGCCCCTAAAACAAAAAAGCCTCTCCAAAAGGAAAAGCTTCTCACTAGTCTATTTCTAAACTACTTAACCACAATTTAGTGGCCAACACAACATTTTTGTTGCGGTCTGGACGGGACTCAAAACTACTTGAAATCTATATATATTTAATAATGGTCTTTTTAGGTCATTAATTGAACTTCTCAATCAATTCAATCTTCTACATAGGCAATACATTTGCCGTATCAATTTCATTATTAACAATTTAAAACATATTTATTATGAGTACAAAAAAGAAAATCGTAGTATTAATTAGCTACGGATTAGATGACGAAAGAGCATCAGTTGCTTGGAGCATCGCGAATGGAGGTATCAAATCTGGATTGGATGTAAACATCTTTTTAGTAAGCTCTGGTGTTGACTGGGTTAGAAAAGGAGCAGCAGACCATGTTCATTTAAACCCAAAAGATCCAACAATGAAAGAAATGATAGATGCCGTGGTGAACAACAAATGCAGAATTATGGTTTGCCCACCTTGTGCAGCAGTAAGAGGTTATTCTGCTGAAAACTTAATAGATGAAGTAGAATTAGTTGGATCAGCTGCATTGCACCAATTAATTTTGGAAGGTGCTGAAACCATTTCACTTTAACAAAATCTAAAATCAATTATTATGAATAATCTAAAAGCAAAAGCCTCTAAAGCAATCATACCTCAAGTTCCTGTTAACAGGCTGGATACGATTATCTCTGAAAACAATCATACTATCATTGATGTAAGAGACCCAAAAAGTATTGAAAAACAAGGAAGCATTCCTGGAGCAATCAATATTCCTTTTGATACAGTAGAAAGGGCAATTGATTCAAAACATGGAGATTACAATTCTATTTTTAATAGTGAAGGTCCCTTTCTGTTTTGCTGTACAGGTGGAGTCATGTCATATATGGCAGCTATAAAAGCACAAGAAAGAGGTGTCAGAAATGTCTACAATTTAGAAGGAGGACATTCCGCTTGGTTAAAACTAAAAGAAGCACAAACCGTGTAAACTAAATCCCTTATTTTTTAAATTGAGGATTAATGCAGGCTCAACAATAAAACATATAAAGTTATTAGGAGCTTGCATTATATCTTCATTATCAATTAAACTTTTAAAATTAAATTATGGAATTCTTAATCACAATATTAATAGTTTACGGAATCTCAGCAATTATTGCCATTAGCAAAATATTTGAACCATTAAGAGATTTTGCTGAAAAGCATAGCCCTAATTTTTGGAAGTATTTAACAAGCTGTATGCAATGTATTCCTTTTTGGGTTGGAGTATTTGTGTCTTTTGTTGTTGGATCACCAATTGAAGTTGAGAATGAAAATTTCCCGTCCTATTTAAATATAGTCTTTACTTTTTTATTTTCAGGGGCTTTATTTAGTGGAACAACTATGTTAATTCATTCATTATTTATCTTGATAAAAGGTGACAAATGGGATGAAAAGCAAGAAAAAGAGCGTATTAGAAAAATTAGGAAGGGTGTAATTTCAGAAAACTAACTTTAACAGGCTAGTGTTTAATTAAGAGAAACTTTTTTGGAGATTCTCCATTGTTTAGGAGTCATCCCAAAAAGTTTTTTAAAGCTTCTTATGAAATGAGAATCACTTTCAAATCCGCAATCATAACAAATCTGTTGAATAGTAAAATCGGTGGTTAAAATAAGGTTTCTTGCCAGATCAAGCCGCTTTCTTATTAACCATTTACCAGGGGTCGTGTTATACAGTTTTTTAAAATCCCTTTTAAAAGTAGAAATGCTTCTTCCGCATAACCTTGCAAACTCATCAACGTTTAAATTATAGATGTACTGTTCTTCCATAATTTGCTCAATGGTATTGTCTATGTTTTTAGATATAGTATAAAGGACATCTTTAAAAGAAGTATTGTTAGGGTCAGAGCAAATATTCAACATCATCTCCCTGAATTTTAACTCAATAATTTTTTGGGAAGTCTTTTTATCCTGTTTCAAATACGAGAAAAAGGAATGGTATAATGTTTTTAAGCTATCAGAGACATTGATTCTATAAATAAATTCAGGATAATCAATTGTTTTTAAAAAAAGAGTTTCTCTTGCAATGTCTTCATCAATACTTCTTTTTATAAAATCATCTCTCATAAAAAACATCAAAACACAAAAACCTTCTTCAAAATACTGTTGATTTTTAAAGGCTCCTTTTCTAACAAAAATGGATTGATTTTCTTTTACCAAATATTCATTTGAAGGAGTGATCCACTTTTTTTGCCCGCTTAAAACATAAACAATACTATGGCATTCGGACCAAGCTGTGAAAAGTTCTTCTTTAATTGGGCATTTAAATTCAACAATCAAATAATCTTCTCCAATAATCTTGTTATATCCCGGAGTTTCTAAAAAGTGTTTAAACGAATCAAACATAGCATTAATAGTTTCCAATAATATATAAACTAATTTAATAAATTTTATTTTATCAGTAAAGTTCAGTAAAGCTATGGGTTAATTTAAATATTCAGAAAATATACAAAACAAAAAAGCCTCTCCAATTTGGAAAAGCTTCTCACTAGTCTATTTCTAAACTACTTTGCCACAATTAAGTGGCCAACACAACATCTTTGTTGCGGTCTGGACGGATTACAAAAACAAAACTACATAGCTCCAAAATTAGGTGTAAAAATATTTAAAATTTATTCAAAAGCAGCATCAAACGCAGCATCTACAAATAATTGTCCTAGTAAATATAAAAACCCTGCACCACAGACAACACCTACTGTAGCGCCAACAATAATTGAAGATGTCTTGTCTTGTGTTTTAACATAGTCTACTTGATCTTTATCAATTATTGTGTTACTATAATCTAACCTTAACATCTTTTTCTTACGTTTATTACAGTAATAATGGTCTTGTTTTTTAAGAACTTTAAAACATTTCTGAGTATCACCACTTTTGTAATATAACTTTGATTTAGAAAAATTAATAGATTTAGTACTGGCTTCAACAGCTTGATCTAAATTAACAGGAACTTTGTTATACACCACACAACTTTGTGTTATAACTAATAAACATGACATAAGCACGATTAAAGTCAAACAAATAAAATTAGAACTTTTCATTTGTTTATAATTTTATGTGTTATTATTAATTTACTACATAAAAATAATATTAATATTGCGATTAGTCATTTTAAAATGTAGTATCTTTTATTTTATTTATTAAATATTACAAATAAGAAAAGTATTTGTTTGTTTGTCTTGCAAAAAATGCAAAGCCAATTCCTAAAAGTTATAAACTAAAAAAAACCTGATTAAGTTTAGTACTTATCAGGCTCAGTTGTGTGTTTAGTAATTCTGCATCTGGTTCTGGTGGTTTAACAAGTTGTTGTTTGCTGTTCCAGAATATAGGATTAATGAATAATCCTGTGCTTAAAGTTTTTCTGACTTTTTTATATGTGAGTCTGCACATAATAGCACATAAACCTTTACTATTAAGCTTACGCTTATTTATTAGAAATAATATATTTAGTTTCATTTTTTTTAAAATTTAAGTTAATGGGTGTCTTTTGATTTTATTAGGTAACCTAGTAGGTGTCCTTTTTTAGAAGAAAATGCACTTAATGCAAACAATGCATTTTAAACAAAAAAGCCTCCCTTAAGGAAAGCTTTCCATTGGAATACCAAATCACTCTGGTATTACTACGTCCTAGATCTTTATAGAAACAACACATCTTCAATTAATTAGGAAATACCTAGCTTTAATATTAAGCTTAAAAGTTGTATCTTAACTATCAAATTCATTTTTGGTGAATCATGAAAATACCTGATCTCGACAAACGAAAGCATATTGGTAAAATCATGTTGACTTATTCTGGAGCGGCATGGGTAATTATTCAGGTAATAAATTTTGTTATTTCACAGTACAATTGGCCCATTGCGCTTTTAGACGTCTCTATTTTGCTCTTCATTTTTGGACTACCCGCTGCTTTTGTTTACGCCCTTAATGGCAATACTTTGACCAAAAGGTTAAAATTGGTTTATGTCATCAATGTATTTTTGGCACTTGGTGTCATAAGTTATTACTTCATTAAACCAAACAGTTTACACCCCAATCAAATCAAATTCTTGAAATTCAAGGACAATCAAAAAAAGATTGCTCAACATATACAGTCATTAGCTATCCTCCCTTTTTCAAATTTTACTGGAGATTCTTCAAAAGATTATCTTTCATATGCCATACATGATGCACTCACAACCGAAATTGGTGCCATTAGTTCGTTACGTGTTATTTCTAAAACTACAACAAGAGCTATAAGCAAACAAGATAAAAGCCTTCAAGAAATTGCCAAAGAACTAAATGTAGATGCAGTTATGGAAGGCTCTATTATATTTTCAAACGATCAAATAAAAGTTGACGTTACTTTAATGAATGCTTTCCCTGAAGAAATCCAATTATGGGCAAAAAATTATAGTGTTGATTTACCTGAACTTATAAATGTTTATACCAAAATTGCTAAAAATTTATCAGAGGATATCGAACTTCCTTTAACATCCAGCGAAAAGTTAAACCTTGAAAAATCAAAAAAAGTAGATCCAGAAGCATATGAGTTATATTTAAAAGGGAAATTTAACTTAGGGCTGTTAACACTTGAAGGAATTAAGACAGCCCAAAGTTATTTTGAAAAAGCTATTAAAATTGATTCTAATTTTGCACCTGCCTATGCTGAATTAGCTGGTGTATTTATTGCTTATAAACAAATGCTATTTAAACCATCAGAAGAAACAGATTCAATAATAGATGTTTATATCAATAAGACCTTCCAATTAGACAGCTTAAATGCTGAAACCTGGAAATGGTATGCCTCTAAGCTCAGATATGATTATAAATGGAAAGAATGTAATCTAGCCATGGAAAAAAGTATTGAATTAAATCCTAATTTGCCAGAATCCAGAGCATTTTATGCACATTTTTTAATGATGCAAAACAAATGGGAAGAAGCATGGAAACAAATTAATTTTGCTGTTGAATTAGATCCTCTTAACCCCTGGGTTAAATTTTTTAAGAATGTTATGCATTTGCATTATGGAGAATTTGATAGAATAAAAGACAAAAATGGTTCTTCAGATATTATTTTAAATTCCCATTTAAATGAATATGATAATGCTATTGTAGGATTAAAAGATCGTTTGTTACAAATTGGAGTGAATAATTTGAATGATTATATCGATAATACTTACAAATTAGAAGGATTTAATTATACTTTAAATAGGATTGGGGATTCTCTTTCAAAATTAAGTCATGAAATGTTTATTCCTCCTACATTAATTTATTCAATTTATTATAGTGCCGATAATATCGATAAAACTTTAGATTGGTTAGAATACATGTATATAAGGAAAGATCCCAATTTACCCTATTTTACAATTAAAGGGCCTCTTAATAAACAATGGCTGCTTGAAAACCCCAGATATCAAGACATTTTAAAAAGAATTAATCTTAAAAATAATAAACTGAGATAAGTTTACTTAAAAAAACTTGATTAATTATCTCCAAAACAAAAAAGC
>JAHEDS010000033.1 GCA_024641135.1 Flavobacteriales bacterium | reverse complement strand
GAATTTAAATATCAATAAATTACGTTTTTTATTTAAGGAATACAATTTAAAAAGCTTTGCCGATAGCAATCCCTAAAGAGTATGTACTATACTCCTTTTTAAAATCATAATTAAAAACTGGGGCAAGCCCCCAATTGTTACCAAGTTCAAATTCATATTCTAAACTTGATCTAAGGATAAATAGATTTTTATTTTTTTCGAATTCGACCCCTGGTCCCATTAAAATACTCCAACGTTTTGCAAACTCATAGCCTACTAACACTCCTGTTACTAATGCCTTTTCACGCTCTAATTCCTCTTCATTAAAATCAACTATATATTTTTCAAATTCTAAATCAGTAACAATTCCTATTTTCCATTTTTCAGAGAATTGTATAAAATAGTCAAAGCCAATGGTAGGTGCATTGACTGAAGACCTAGAATGTCCATCAATATATGCAGAAGGAATATGAGTATAACCTAATACTAAGGCTATTTTGTGTATTTTACCATTTGCTTCTTTATCTTCTTCTTGTGCATAGCCAGTCATGGTTAAACACATAGTCAAGCCAAATAAAATAATATTTTTAATCATGATTTAAAAAAAACAGGTTAGTTATTCAGCTCACTTCAAGAGCTTATGTAAAAATAAAATATTCAATTGAAGTTTACCTATTAATCCTTAAAATTTATCTTATAAAACTAAAAAAGAGTTGAACACAATTTTTGTTCAACTCTTTTACAATTTAAAATTTAATTTTTTTTACTTCTTATTATCTTCTTCTACCACCTCCAGAAGACATAGATGGCCTGGCTGTGGGCCTGCTTGCTGGTCTTGGAGCAGAACGATAGCTTGGTGTACTTGGCCTTGTGGTTGGCCTTGTATTAGGTGTATAACTCGGTCTGCTACTCGGCGTTGTACTCGGTCTATTAATACTAGTTGATGGTCTTGTTGATGGATTATTAGTCGATGGCCTTGTCACTCCTGTGGATGGTCTTGTTGATGGATTAGTGGTTGACGGTCTCGTTACGCCTGTTGATGGTCTTGTTGTTGGACGATTTACATTTGTTGATGGCCTTGTTACCCCGGTTGAAGGTCTAGTAGTAGGTCTGTTTGCAGTTGACGGTCTTGTTGAAGGTCTTGTTGTAGGTCTTGTTGAAGGCCTGGTAACCGGTCTGTTATAATGACTTACACCTCTTCTTCCATTATAAATAGGATTTACTGGTCTTGCATAATAACCGCCGCCACGATAATAGGGAGGTCTGTAATATGGAGGTCCCCAATAATGATGCCCGTGACCCCAATAAGAATGTCCATACCATAAATATGGAGATCCAAAACCAAAGCCAAAACTCCAGCCATAATAAGGATTATAGCGCACTGAAAAGCCATAAGAATAATGATGATGATAATAGAAACCACCATACCATGGATTATAATAAAATCCTGTACCATAAACCACCGTTGGTCCATAAACATAAGACCCATAATACCCTGGTGTATAACCTACATATACAACAGTTGGCGACGTTTCATAGATATAAACATATTTGGTATTATATTGTGGATTAGTAGCTGGGATTTTCTCAATATCTGTAGGACGGTCTTCCGAAACTTGCCATGGTCCATTAGGTGTTGTAGCTTTAAACCAAATGGCATTATCACATAAAAAATAAGTATTTTTATCTTTAAAAACAGAACTCTCTGTATTTACAGCATACTGCAATTTCAAGTTTTCTACATTTTTAAATTCTGGGTTTCCATTATAAACAACGGCCGTAGCTTTTGTATCTTTTTTTACGGCTGCCGTTTGTGGAATTTGAGCATCATAAACAGCGTCTTTAGCTTCTTTAGTTCCTGGAACATTACTTAATACATTTGCTTTTTTACTATCGCTTGAAATCTTTTTAAAATCTTCAGGTAACTCTTCAGAAGCTAAATAAGTCCATGCCCCTTTAATATCTTTAGTGGTAAACCAACGCCCTGAAAGCAACACATAATAGGTTTGTGACGTTATATTCATAAAAATATTACTTTCTGTGTTTTCTACAAAAAGCAAATTTGTGTTTTGCAAAGGACTATATTTAGGTTCTCCATCAAAGACAATGAGTTCTGAAGGTTCTGTAACTATTTTTATTTTAGGAACAGCCCCTGAATAGTCTTCTTTTGAATCGTCACCTTCTTTCTTCTCAGGTTCCGCTTTTTTTGAAATACTTGCTACTTTAGAAGGCACACTTTTTACCGATTCATATGAACCAAGTGCGCTTTTAGATTGATACCAAAAATCCCCACCTTTAAGATAAAAGAGATTAGATTTAGTCTCTTTCAGAATAAAAGCCCCCGTATTTTCAACAAGTTCGTAGCCTTTTTCTACTTCTTTTAATTTAGGTTCACCATCAATTAAAATAAGAGCTGTAGGCTCGTTCGCAAAAAGAATTTTAGGCGGTGTATTGTTTAATTCTGAAGTAGTAACACTTACTTCTTCAAGGCTATTTATTAAATCGTCTAATGAAAATTCAATATCCCATTTAGGCACCTCAGTATTAATTAAATTTTGAAATTTAATCTTTTGTTCTTCAGAAACTTCTTTAGGAAGACGAATTTCATCAATTTTTACTGAAGCCAGAGAAGCACGTCTGTTATCTCTATCCACATCGAGTACTGAGGTTGTCCAAAGCATTCCAAAAACAGGTTCCTGACCTTCTTTTTTAACTCCAAACGCCAGGCTTGATTCCAATTTGTTGTCTACGTAAGAAGCATTTTCTGGTTGGTATAACGTAATGGTATACTCACCTGAAATAATATCTTTAGGCCAGTCCTGCGATTCGTTTGTTTGCGCTGATACAGATGAATGAATCAATAACAAAGCAATTACAACCTTTGAAACATATTTTAAATAATTCATTTTAAAAATTTTATATTATTACTAATTATTTTACTGATGTACCTAGAGTACATCCCCACTTTATAATTATGTTAAAGTAACTGTATAATTATGTTAAAGTAACTGTTGCAAAACTAACACAATCAAATTTATTTTTTGTTTAAGCATTATAAGCAAAAACAATACCAAACATTCCAATTAAAAGCAAAGTGGCTAAATATAGCCACTTTGCTTTTAATACTTATATTTATTTATAAAAAAATCATTTTAATATTTGAGTCTTCAAAAGTGACTTAACAAGCGTTTTAGCATATTGTTTTGAAGCGGATTCATATGAACTTGGATCTGTAATATTAGATTGACCAGCCCACATTAAAGCATCTTCTTTTGTTTGCTCACTTGTATCGAATAAGCGTGATTCAACAACATATGTTTTTTGTTGTCTGTAATAATCTGGTGAATATGCAAAATTGTAGCTAGAATATATATACCTACTATAGCCATAACGCCTAGGCATATAAACACCACCGTAATAATTTGACGACTCTCTTACGTCCTTAGTATCCACATCTATTAGTGATGCCACAATTACAGCATCAAAATTTCCTTTTCGTATGGTTTCAATAATTTTATCTTCACCCAGTTCTTTAGCATCTTTTACTGGAGGAAAAATATCTAAACTTGTTTGAGCCGTAATGCCATTTTCTCCTAAAAGCTTAACAACCAAAGATTCAAATGTTTTACGGGATTCTAAATTTTTTGTAGCACCTACAACAAGTATACTGTTATATTTTTTACCAGTATAATCTGGTTTAGTCCATGTATTTTTCATGGTAGAACCACAAGAAATCAATAAAAAAGTTAGCATAAAAAATGCGAAAAATTTATTTTTTTTCATAACGTTAGGATTTATTTTTTTATTGATAAAGATACTTCCTTCGTTTATTATTTAAAATTTAACTACTGTTAAAAATATTATAAATCTTAAAAAAGTATCAATATGAATGTAAAATAGAACAATTTAGTTTTTGATATTTTTTTGAATTTAAAACCTATGGAGTGATTTCTATTTTTTATTAAACCCTTATTGTCACTATAATTAAATAAAAAACGGAGAACCGATTAGTTTTAATCAATTCTCCGTTTTAGTGACCTCGACAGGATTCAAACCTGTAACCTTCTGAGCCGTAATCAGATGCGCTATTCAGTTGCGCCACGAGGCCATTTTTGTGGGTGCAAATATAGTATTTTTATTAAATTACAGCCAAACTATTTATTTCAATTTTGAAAAATGATTACTTTTGGGCATGACAAATAAACTACTACTTCAAAAATTCAACCAAATTCTGGATGAAAACCTGTTAAAAGAAATTTTTGAAACAGGTATTTATAAGGAATTTAAAAAGGATGATATTATAATAGATATCAATCAGCCCCTCAATTATATTCCTTTATTATTAAGTGGCAATATAAAAATATTAAGGGAAGACGATCACGGTAATGAATTGCTACTATACTTCCTTGAAGCTGGCGACACTTGTGCCATGTCTTTAACATGCTGTTTAAAAACCTCAAAAAGTAATATTAGAGCCGTTGCAGAAAGTGATTCTTCTTTAGTTTTAATACCTGTAAAAAAAATTCATTATTGGTTCCACACGAATGAAAGTTGGCGAAATTTTATTTTAGATGCCTATCAAATTCGTTTTAACGAGATGCTTGAAACTATTGATACCTTGGCATTCTTAAAAATGGATGAACGTGTTTTTAAATATCTTATTGACAAAGTGAAACTTAGTGCGTCAACTAGTCTTGATATTAAACATAACGACATTGCAGATGATTTACATACTTCCAGAGTAGTAGTGTCTCGAATTTTGAAACAGTTGGAAAATGAAGACAAAATTAAATTAAGTCGAAACAGAATAGAAGTTTTACAATTTTAAACTGTTTATTTTAAAAATCTTATATTTTAAATTATAATCTCAAATTAAATTCATGGAATATATTTTAAACCCATGGCCTTGGTATATATCAGGTCCTTTAATTGCATTGGTAATGGCAACACTACTCTATTTTGGAAAAACTTTTGCCATGTCCTCCAATTTAGCAACTTTGTGCTCTATGGCTGGTGCCGGTAAGTTTATAAATTTCTTTAAAGCAGATTGGACTGAGAAAAAATGGAACTTAATTGTTGTCTTAGGTGCCATTTTAGGAGGTTTTATTGCAAAAACTTTTCTTATGAACGATACAGCAATTGACTTGAACAATAAAACAATTAAAGAATTAAATGACTTTGGTTTTATAAACCCTGGTAAAACAATAGTACCTAACGAATTATTTGGGCTTGAAGCCATTACATCTTTTCATGGTTTGCTTATTTTAATTATTGGTGGGGTATTAATTGGTTTTGGAACCCGATATGCAGGAGGCTGTACTTCAGGCCATGCTATTACTGGCTTAAGCAGTTTTCAAAAACCTTCTTTAATTGCAGTAATTGGTTTTTTTATTGGAGGCTTAATCATGACTAATTTAATTTTACCTTATATACTTTAAAAATATGAAATACTTAAAGTTTTTGTTTGTAGGCATTATTTTTGGAATTGTTCTGGTAAAATCGGAAGCCGTTTCTTGGTATCGAATTTATGAAATGTTCCGTTTCCAGTCATTTCACATGTATGGTATTATTGGTACAGCGATCGCTACTGGAGTCATCTTTTTACAAATTTCAAAAAAGAAACATTTTAAAAATTTACTGGGACTTGAAATAAATGTCCCAAAAAAAGACAGTGGATTTGTAAGATATATAATTGGAGGTAGTATCTTTGGATTAGGTTGGGCACTAGTGGGTGCTTGTCCTGGACCTATGTATATTTTATTAGGAACAGGGGTATATAGTATGATTATTGTAATTTTAGCGGCTTTGCTAGGAACTTTAATTTATGGTGCTTTAAAAAATAAGTTACCCCATTAAAATGGAAACAACACAAATCATAGGATATGTTGGGGCTCTTTTTGTAGGTCTAGTTTTGGGCCTTATTGGTGGTGGTGGTTCTATTTTAACCGTACCAATTCTTGTTTATTTGTTAGGATATAATCCAGTTATTGCCACGGCGTATTCGTTATTTGTTGTCGGTTCATCCTCGCTTGTAGGAGCTATTCAAAAAATTAGAAAAGGTCTGGCTGACATTAAAATTGGATTATTGTTTTCCTTTCCTTCTTTTATAGCTGTTTATTTAACAAGACGATACTTAGTTCCTAATTTACCAGATACTCTTTTTAACATTGGCTCTTTTGTTTTAACAAAAGACATCGCCATTATGTCTTTTTTCGCGATAATTATGTTGCTGGCCTCAGTTGCAATGATTAGAACAAAAAACGAAGAAAAAGAATTATTAAATTTTAAACAACCCTACTTTTTAACATTTATTCAAGGAATTGTAATTGGTACGGTAACGGGTATTATTGGTGCAGGTGGTGGATTTTTGTATGTTCCTGCTTTAGTTCTTTGGGCAAATTTACCGATGAAAAAAGCCGTTGGAACCTCATTAATTATAGTAACTATTAACTCTTTAATAGGGTTTACCGGTGATTTACAGTCCATTCAAATAGAATGGTTATTTTTATTAATCTTTTCGTCCTTTACTATATTAGGGATTTTAATTGGCGTTTTTATTTCAAAATATATTAGTGGGGAAAAATTAAAAAAAGGATTTGGTTATTTTACTTTAGTAATGGCCTTTTATATTCTTTATAAAGAAATTAACAACTAATCGACATATTTATCACAAAAAAACTAGGAACGTTTTTTATTTTTACAAAAAAGATTACTGAATGAAAATAGTACAATTATATACCGGATGTTTAGCTCAAGGAGCCTATTATATTGAATCAAATGGGGAAGTTGCGATTATTGACCCCTTAAGAGAAACACAACAATATGTCGATAAAGCTACTAAAGAAAATGCTAAAATTAAATATATTTTTGAAACCCATTTTCACGCCGATTTTGTTTCTGGCCATGTAGATTTAGCAAAAAAAACAGGAGCAACCATAGTCTTTGGTCCAGGTGCTGAAACCAATTATCAAGCCCATATTGCAAAGGACAATGAAACATTTAATATAGGAAATATAACTATAAAAGTTTTACATACTCCTGGCCATACGCTGGAATCTTCAACTTATCTCTTAATTGATGAAAACGGTAAAAATCATGCTATTTTTTCTGGAGACACGTTGTTTTTAGGTGATGTAGGAAGACCCGATTTAGCTATAAAATCTGATTTAACTAAAGAAGATTTGGCTGGTATGCTATTTCACTCTTTGCGAGAAAAAATAATGCCATTAGGAGATGATATCATTGTATATCCGGCTCATGGTGCTGGTTCTGCTTGTGGAAAAAACCTAAGTAAAGAAACAGTTGGCGTTCTAGGAGAGCAAAAACAATCAAATTATGCTCTGAGAGCCGACATGACAAAAGAAGAATTTGTAAAAGAAGTTTTAGATGGAATACCACCACCACCACAGTATTTTGCAAAAAATGCCATGTTGAATAAAACTGGATATGAAACTTTTGAGAAGGTATTAAAAAAAGGAAATACCCCTTTGAATGTTGAGGATTTTGAAGCTATCGCAAACCATGAAGGTGCTTTAGTATTAGACGTAAGACCCGAACATGAATTTATAATTGGGCATATTCCTAATTCTATTTTTATAGGGATACATGGTGCATTTGCACCATGGGTTGGGGCATTAATACCAGATTTAAAACAACCAATCCTTTTAGTTACACCTAAAGGAAAAGAAAAAGAAACTGTTACACGTTTATCGCGTGTTGGATATGATAATACTTTAGGGTATTTAGAAGGAGGCTTTGAAAGTTGGGAAGCTTCTGGTAAAGAAGTAGATATTTTAGATTCCATTTCTTCTGAAGAATTTGTGCACAAAACAAACATACATGATATGAATATTCTTGACGTTAGAAAGTCAGGAGAACATCAATCTATGTATTTAGATTTGAAAGGTGTTGAAAATTTTCCTTTAGATTTCATCAATGATAATATACATATGATTGATAAAAATAAGACCTATCATATACATTGTGCCGGTGGCTACCGATCTGTTATTGCTGCATCTATTTTAAAAGCACGAGGGTTCTTTAACTTAATTAATATTGAAGGTGGTTTTGAGGAATTAAAAAAAACAGGGGTGCAAATGTCAGACTTTGTGTGCCCAACAACAATAAAATAAATTTAATATCTATACATCATGAAAAAAAACATGGGAAGTGCAGACAAAGGTGTTAGAATTGTTATTGCTTTGGTAATAGCAGCTTTAACCTATTTTAATGTTATTGAGGGAACTTTAGCTTATGTGTTAATGGCATTCGCTCTAATTTTCTTGTTGACTAGTTTTATAAGTTTTTGTCCGCTTTATTTACCGTTGGGAATTAATACTTGTAAAAAGAAATAATTTTTACAACAGATTAATTTTTAAATAATTTCAGCATTTAAACCTGCTTCAAGTAACATAGAACAACGAGGTTTTAAATCGCTGTATGGCCCTGTTTTTACCGTACATTTACCATTATAATGTACAATAAGCGCGCATTGCTCTGCTTGTTCAGGCGTATGTTCGCAGGCCATCATTAGCACCGTAATAACATGATCAAAGGTGTTGACATCATCATTGTATAAAACAATCTCTTTCTGAGAAACCAATTTTTCCTCAAACAAAAGATCTTCTGACGTTTTTTCTTTAGTACCCATAGCAAGTATTTTTTACTAATTTAAAAATTTTAAAGAAACCCAATTATTTCTTTCTAATTTTTCTTCAAATTTTAACATATACTTTTCACATTCTTCTTGAATCAACGGAATATCCTCGTTGTAAAACCCACTTAAAAACAACATGCCTTTTTTATTGAGACAGGCGGCATAAGCTGCCATATCATTAAGTAAAATATTACGGTTAATATTGGCAATAATAACGTCGTACTTTTTATTTTTTAAAGCACTCGCATCTCCTTCTATTACCGTAATATGCGTACAATTATTGCGTTCTACATTTTCAATACTATTGAGATAGCACCAATTGTCAAAATCGACAGCATCTATAAGTGTAGCGCCTTTCATTTCTGCTAATATGGCCAAAACTCCCGTTCCACAACCCATATCTAAAACAGTTTTATTTTTTAAATCTGTTTTTAAAATATGCTGAATCATCATGTGCGTCGTTTCATGATGTCCGGTACCAAAACTCATTTTGGGCTCAATTACAATATCAAAAGTGGTATTTGGTTTTTCATGAAAGGGTGCACGTACAGAACAAGCATTATCTACTATTATTGGGCTAAAGTTTTTTTCCCATTCTTCATTCCAATTTACCTGTTCAATATCTTTAAAAGCATAAGTAATTTCAAACTCTTTAGATTCAAGAATTTGGATATCGCTAAGAATATCTGCTTGCCAGTCCTCTTTTTGAATATAGGCTGTAACACCTTCGTCTGTTTCCACAAAACTTTCAAATCCAGCATACCCTAGCTCGGCAATAAGAATTTCCACACCGGGTTGTAAAGGCGTTACTTTAAATTGATATTCAATATAAATAGTATCTGACATTTCTTTGGTTTAAATCTATTGATGATATTTTTATTAACTTTTATGCATTAGCAATTGCAGTGATATCCTTTTTGAACAAAAAGATAAAACGGAAAGCGCGACAACGCCTTATGGCGTTGGAATGCCAAAAAATTAAAAAGCGTTTACGATAGCAAAAAAATCGGTTGCTTTAAGTGCTGCTCCACCAATTAATCCACCATCAACATCTGGCTTGGAAAAAATCTCTTGAGCATTGCTTGGTTTTACACTACCTCCGTAAAGTATAGACACACTGTTTGCTACTGTATTGCCATATTTATTACTTAAAGTTTTTCTTATAAAAGCATGCATATCCTGAGCTTGTTCTGGACTTGCTGTTTCTCCCGTACCTATAGCCCAGACAGGCTCATAAGCCAAAACAATATTTTGAAATGCTGAAGCTTCTAGATGAAATAAGGCATTTTTTATTTGACTTTCCACTACCTGCTCATGGTTACCAGATTTTCTGTCGGCCAATTCCTCGCCGAAACAAAAAATAACACGCATACTATTAGCTAAAGCTGCATCTACCTTTTTAGCCAACATGTCGTCTGTTTCATTAAAATAGGCTCTGCGTTCACTATGTCCCAAAATAACCGTTTTAACTCCTACACTTTTTAACATACTAGCGCTAATCTCTCCCGTATAGGCACCGTTCTCTGCAAAATGCATATTTTGAGCAACCACTTCAATATCTGAACTTTTTAATGCTACTACAGCATTTAAAAGATTCGTAAATGTTGGAGCCACCATGACCTCAGCATGGGAAGTTTTTTTTATTTTTTTTAATTCTGAAATTAATGATTCTGTTTGAGATAAATCATTATTCATTTTCCAGTTTCCTGCTACTATTTGTTTTCTCATTATAATACGTCTTTAATTTTTTTATCGTCTGCTTCAGTAGTTCTAAATACTTTTATATTTCCTTCTTTATCAATTACCATATATCGTGGAATCCATTTCAGATTAATAAAAGATCCGAAATCGCCTTTCCATCCAGATTGCATGAAATAATGATTCCCTTTCACATCATATTTTTCAATACCTCGCTTCCAAGCTTCCTGACTTTTATCCAAAGACAAAAAGATATAAACTACGTCTTGATGTTCTTTTTGTAATGCTTTTACTTTTGGCATCCCTTTTAAACAATCACTGCACCATGAAGCCCAAACTTCTATTACAATAGTTTTTCCTTTATTGGCTTCTAAGATGTCTTTAAAAGCAACCTCCTGTCCCTCTAAGTTTATAAAAGTATCATTTAATGCTTCTTCTGAAAAAGCCGTTGGTTCTTGACCTTCACAACTAAAAAAAGCTAAACAAACTAGCAGTAGGTATTTTAATTTATTAATCATAGATATATTGATATACACTTTATAAAATGCAAATTTAGTTTAATTTTATTTTGGGGTCTAACCAAGCGTAAATTATATCCACAAAAATATTGATTACAATAAAGAGAATGGCGATTATGAGAACGGACCCCATTATTACAGGAAGATCTAAAGTATTTAAAGCATTCACTATTTCCTTACCCAAACCATTCCAACCAAAAATATACTCTACAAAAACGGCACCAGCTAACATAGAAGCAAACCAGCCCGAAATAGCCGTTACAACCGGATTCATCGCATTTTTAATTGCATGTTTTCGAATAATTTGAAACTCGCTGAGGCCTTTTGCTCGTGCTGTACGAATATAATCCTGATTAAAAACTTCCAATAATGAATTTCGCATTAATTGCACTACAACCGCTAATGGGCGAATCCCTAAAACAATAGCGGGAAGCAGTAAATTTTTCCATTGAATGTGCATGGCTTCACCAAAATCATCCAATTCATATAAACTTCCGGTCATTTCTAAATGGGTGTATTTATGTAAAACATACCCAAAAAACCAAGCAAAGATAATAGCACTGAAAAACGATGGAATACTCATGCCTAAGGTGCTGAATATTTGAATAACTTTATCAATCCATTGGTCTTTAAACAAGGCTGAAATGATACCCAAACATATTCCTAAAATCAAAGCGATAACAATTGCAGAAACTGCCAAAACAAAAGTGTTAGGAAGCGTTTCAGCCAATACTTCACTCACATTTTTACCTTGTTTTGTAAAGGATTCTCTTAAATAAGGCCGTTTTAAAACAATTTTTGTGCTTCCAATTGTAAATAAGCTTATTGCATGATATTTATCTTTTCTTAAAAACGTATAATCATCTTGAGATGTTGAGTGAAATGAAAGAGGTAATAAATCGTTTAGATAGTATAAATATTGTGTACTTATAGGTTTGTCAAACCCATATTTTTGCTTGACTATGGCTAGCTGATTACTATCTTCATTCTGACCAAGCATCATCTGTGCAGGATCACCAGGAAGCACATTAAACAAAAAGAATATAACCGTTACTACTCCAAATAAGGTAAGTAGCGCATAACCAATTTTATTTAATAAATAGTTTAGCAGTCGTTTAAGTGTTTATATAGAAAATTATAATTTCAAATCCTTTAAATCATTCCAATGCACTTTTTGCATGATAGTCCCTTTATTTAATTCTAATATACCAGGGTTTGAACGAACTACTGTTTTAAGGGCTTTTTCATCACATAAATAAAAGTCGAAATCCAAGTGATATGCCTCTTTAAATTTTTGTTTCATTTCTTCTCCTGAAGCAGTAAGACCAATAACAGTATACCCTTTTTCAAGAGCTTCATCTGAAAACGCTTTTAATTTTTCTGCACCTTGCTTTTCTATGTGCTCTAAACTATAAGAAACTATGATAATGAGATGTTCTTCTGATAAATACTGTTCAGTTAAATCTCCATCATTTGCTTCAATTGAAAAATCAACAACAGGGGGCTGATATCCTTCCTCAATAACTTTAGTATCAACCGAAATAAATGTACCATCTACAGAAGGGTAAGAACCATTTGTAGTTATAATTTTTTCTTCATTATTCACTTTAAATTTCCAATAGTACTCAATAACCGGTTTCGCAGCATCTTCTGGAACACTCATACCTTCTTGAATATTTGCGCCAACATGATAAGCTCTAAAATCTATAGCTGGCAAATGCATCAACACATGATACCCAAACCAAAAACTCAAAATAAAACTTAATAAAGCTATAATTGTAGTGATAAGATTATTAAATAACGGTTTTATATGCTTTATTCCAAAAAATAGAATGAGTATAAAAAATAACAGAACAATATCTTTAGTAAAACTTTGCCAAGGTGTTAATTTTAGCGCATCCCCAAAGCATCCACAATCTTTTACTTTATCAAAATACGCAGAATAAAAGGTTAAGAAAGAAAAAAATACAATCATTAATAGCAAACTCCAAACCGTAAATTTAGGTTTATATCCAATCAGTAAAAAGACACCTAAAACCACTTCAAAAACAACTACTAACACAGAAATTATTAAGGCATAAGGTTCTAAAAAAGGAATGTTCAAAACCTCAGCGCTAAAGTATTCCTGCAGTTTATAAGAAAATCCTAATGGATCATTGAGCTTAATTAGTCCGGAAATAATAAATAAAACTCCGACGAATAGTCTTGAAATGCTTACTAAATATTTCATTTTAATATTTTTTTCTTTTGAGAAATGACAATTATTCTTCTTTTAGGTGAATTAATGCAAAAACGGCATAATTTAGCATGTCTTGATAATTAGCATCAATCCCTTCACTTACCAAGGTTTTTCCTTTATTATTTTCAATAGTTTTAACTCTTAATAATTTTTGAAGAATTAAATCAGTTAAAGAACTCACTCTCATATCCCGCCAAGCCTCGCCATAATCATGATTTTTATCTTCCATAAGTTGCTTAGTCGACGCCACTTTCTCATCGTATAACGCGGTAGCTTCTTCAGTTGATAAATCGGGTTGTTCAACAATTCCTTTATCCAATTGTATCAAAGCCATAATACAATAGTTTATTATGCCAATAAATTCACTTACTTCCCCTTCATCTACTTTTCTAACCTGGTTTTGTTGTAAACTTCTAATACGTTGTGCTTTTATAAAAATCTGATCGGTTAAAGATGGCAATCGCAATATTCTCCATGCGCTTCCATAATCTTTCATTTTTTTTATAAATAAACTTTTGCATGTATCGATTACTGCATCGTATTGTTTTGAGGTATCCTGCATTGATTACTATGAATTTTGTGTAAATTTCGCTTAAATAGTTTAAAGTTCAAAGTTGTAGCTCCAAAGTTTTAAAACGAACACCTAAACTTTAAGTTTAATATGACTAGTTTTGAAATTATACTAATCTAAATCTTTATTTTTACAACCTCAACATTGTTTCAAATCCATGACTATTAATTGCAAAGGACAACTTTTAGACCTGTCAACACCAAAAGTGATGGGAATTTTAAATATTACTCCCGATTCCTTTTATGATGGAGGAAAGCATAAAATAGAAAAGGATATCTTAAAGCATGTTGAAAAAATGCTTACTGAAGGGGCTACTTTTATTGATATAGGTGCTTATAGTTCTAAACCTGGTGCTGATTTTGTGAATGAAGCTGAAGAATTGAAGCGTATTTTACCTATAGTCTCTAGTATTCTTAAAGAATTCCCTAATACACTACTTTCTATTGATACCTTTAGAAGTGAAGTTGCCAGACAGTGTATTGATACAGGGGCCGCAATTATTAATGACATTTCAGCCGGAAAACTCGATGATAACATGTTAGAAACTGTTGCAAAATTAGGTGTCCCTTATGTGATGATGCATATGAAAGGCACTCCACAAACGATGCAACAACATACTAATTATAATAATTTAGTAAAAGATATTTTGTTTTACTTTTCTGAACGCCTTGCTGTAGCCAGAAAACTGGGTATTGTTGATTTTATAATAGACCCCGGTTTTGGTTTTGCAAAAACTTTAGAACAAAATTTTGAATTATTAAACCAACTAGAGCTTTTTAATATGCTTGAATTACCCTTACTTGTTGGTATTTCAAGAAAATCTATGATTTATAAAACCTTACAGAATTCTGCTAATGAAGCTCTAAACGGAACAACTGCCTTAAACACTATTGCCTTACAAAAAGGAGCTAATATTTTACGGGTTCACGACGTCAAAGAAGCTATGGAAACAATAATGCTAGTGCAATCGTTAAATCCAAAAATAAATTAATGAGGCCTTTTTTTTATTTCTCAATTTTTATTGTTTTTATGTCTTGTGGTAAAGACAAAATTGTTCAATTACCTGAAATAAATTATTCAAAAATTTCAGAAATACAAGATGTTTCTGCTGCCTATTTATTTTATGATGAAAGCTTGCCAGATAGTGTTGAGTTAAACAGAAAAAATTTGATTAGCACCACCAATTGGCTTGTTAATGTAGATAAACGCTTAACTTTAAAGCAAGTCATCCCAAAAATTATTTTTCTACAGGATAAGAAAAGAAATGCAGAACTGCACAAAAATGAAAATGCAAAAAACTATTTTACTTGTAATGACATCAGTGTAAAGAACCTTGGATTCATGGAATTTACAGATGTTTTTTATCATTTTGAAGATTCAGATTTCTTCTTTAATAAAAAGGAAAATAAAAGAAAAGCGGAGCAATACATTTCTCTTAAATTCAAATCAAAAGATTCAGTTTTATTAGAATTTTTCACTAATGGTCGTTCTTTAATCCACACGTCAAATCAACTTGAACTTTCTAAACACATTGAGAGTAATTTAATAAATAAAGGACGTGTTTTTATGGTTTTAGAATTTAGTAATAAACTTCTATTTCAAGACTACATAACCTACAAATCTCATTTATCTCAAATTGATTTAAAAAATGTAACTATTGCTAATGATGAATTTATTTTTAATTAGCTATTATTTATTAAATTTACCAAAACCCAATTATCTTGGATATTTTTAAAGACATTTTAAAATTTACTGTTGTTGATGTTATAGATGTTATTTTAGTAGCACTTCTACTCTATTACATTTACAAACTTGTAAAGGGCACGGTGGCCATCAACATTTTTATAGGTATTATTATTATTTATTTAGCCTGGCGACTTACCGATTTCCTGAATATGGAATTACTTACAGGTATTTTTGGTGGCTTTATGAAAGTAGGTATTATTGCTTTAATTGTCGTTTTTCAACCTGAGATTCGAAAATTTTTATTGATGGTTGGCTCCACTAATTTTAGCAGAAGACGCAATATTTTAAAACATCTTAACTTTCTAAAAGCAGAAACTGGAGACGAAACCAATGTAGAAGGCATCATTTCAGCCTGTAATAAAATGGCCCTTTCAAAAACAGGCGTTTTAATTGTTTTAGAACGCAATAATAATTTAGATTTTCTAATTTCTACTGGGGATGAAATGAATATTAAGGTAACTCAGCCAATTTTAGAGAGCATCTTTTTTAAAAATAGTCCGTTACATGATGGCGCTGTGATTATAAAAAATAATATCATTAAAGCCACTCGTGTTATCCTACCTGTAAATAACGAAAAATCAATACCACAACGCTTTGGATTACGCCACAGAGCTGCCATTGGTGTTACAGAAAAAACAGACGCAATTGCAATAGTTGTTAGTGAAGAATCGGGGCATATTTCTTATTTTGTTGATGGTGAATTTATTGTATTTAAAGACACTAAAGAGCTAACAGAAATTATTAAGAAAGATTTGATTTAAGTTGTTTTCAATTTAAATAAGCTCTTCCTTTAAAAACTGAACTTCATATAATTTTTTGTAATAACCCTCCTGTTTTTTAAGCAATTCTTCATGTGTTCCTTGCTCTACAATAGTACCTGCATCCATGACAATAATCTTATCGGCCTTTTTTACAGTTGCTAATCTATGTGCAATAATAATAGAGGTTCTACCTTTTGTAATTTTATCAGTGGCAATTTGAATAAGATGCTCAGAATAGGAATCAACAGAAGAAGTAGCTTCATCTAAAATCAAAATACTAGGGTTTGTTACATACGCTCTTAAAAATGAAATCAGCTGGCGCTGTCCCGACGAAAGCATCACACCTCTCTCTTTTACGTTATAATGATAACCTTCTGGCAGACTTGAAATAAATTCGTGAATACCTATATCTTTTGCTGCTTGAATAACCTGTGCTTCTGTAATCTCAGGCTTATTAAGTGTAATATTACTCAAAATAGTATCCGCAAATAGAAATACATCTTGTAACACTACTGCTATTTGTGTCCGTAAGGATGCCAAAGTAACGTCTTTTATATTAATACTATCAACCTCAATTACACCATCCTTAATTTCATAAAATCTATTCAATAAATTAATAATAGTTGATTTTCCAGCTCCTGTGGCTCCAACAATTGCAATAGTCTCTCCAGATTTAACTTCAAATGAAATGCCTTTTAAAACTGTTTCGTCCTCAACATAACTAAAATAAACATTTTTAAAATTGATATTCCCTTTAAAAGATTCGACTTCAATGGTTCCATGATCATCAATTTGAGAAGTTGTTTCTAAAACTTTAAAAACTCTATTTGCAGCAACCATACCCATTTGAAGTGTATTAAAATTATCTGCTATCTGCCTTAAAGGCCTAAATAACATGGGGATAAACATGATAAACGATACCAAATCACCTTCGGAAGCTGTTTCATTAAGAACCACATTTAAACCACCATACCAGGCAATTAACCCAATGGTTATTGACGTAGCTAATTCTGCAATAGGAAAGAAAATGGAGTTATACCAAACCGTTTTTAGCCAACCCTTTTTATGACGCTCATTTATTTCTTTAAATTTTTCATATTCTATAGACTCACGAGTAAACAATTGTAATATTTTCATACCTGTAATTCTTTCTTGAACAAAAGAATTTAGATTTGACACTTCTGTTCTAACCTCTTCGAACGCCTTTTTCATATACTTTTGAAAAACTCTTGTAGCATATAAAACAATGGGGAGCATTATGAAAACAATAAAGCTTAATTTCCAATTCATAAACAGCATAAAAACCGACACTACAACCATGGTTAATAAATCCCTAAAGATGGTGAATAACCCTTGCCCAAAAATATCGGCAATACGTTCCATATCTGTAACTGCTCTTGTAATAAGAACGCCAACGGATGAGTTATCATAATACTGCATTTTAAAACGCAGTAAATGATTAAATAACTTTACTCGGACATCTTTTACAACATTCTGACCCAACCAGCCAGAATAAAAAATAAATAGCAATTGGAATATTACCTCTAACAAAAGCATTATACCCATTATTACGACGTATGGAAGAAATCCTTCAACCTCTTTATTAGCAATATTATTATCTATTGCCAGTTGTAATATTTTAGGTCTTACTGCTCCCGAGACAGCAATTAAAATAACAGCAAATATGACACCTATAAATACCTTTTTATAGGGCTTTATATAATTTAAGAGCCTTTTAAATAAACTAATATCAAAAACTTGTTCCTTTTTGTCGCTCATTTATAATTTTATATCGTCTGGGTATACAACCTCTATTAAATACAACCCATGAGCTGGCACAGAATAACCAGCTTCACTCCTGTTTTTAGATTGTATGATAGTATGCAAATCTTCTACTTCAATTTTTCCTATTCCAATATTAATCATGGTTCCCACAATGGCTCTCACCATATTTCTTAAAAACCTATCGGCCTTTATGACCAAATGAAGTTCATCATTTTCAACATGCCAATTAGCTTTCACAATATTGCAATTATAAGTTTTTACATCTGTATTACTTTTTGAAAAGCATTGAAAATCTTTATACTGTAATAAGATTTTTGTAGCTTCATTCATCTTATCAATATTAAAGTCACTTAACATTAAATAAGCATTATCAAAATTAAAAACATTCTTTCTTAAAGCTATTCTATATTTATAAGTTCTGCCAATCGCATCAAAACGCGCATGAGCATTTTCTTTAACTTTAAATATTTTAAAAACAGCAATATCCTTTGGCAAAAAGGAGTTTAATTTAAAAACCAGATTATCTTCACTAAAAATAATATCAGTATCAAAATGGGCAAACATTTGTAATGCATGAACACCTGTATCAGTCCGTCCTGCACCAATAATAGCAATCTTTTCTTTCAAAATAACAGATAAGGCATTTTCTAAAACTTCCTGTACAGAAATAGCATTAGGTTGATTTTGCCAACCATGATAATCTTTTCCATTATAAGAAAGTTCAATAAAATACCTCAACCTAATTTGATACTTTTGTTAGAGCACAAATATAATTAGATTTACGCGTTTAGTTTTACCATTAACAATTTATAATGATAAAAATATTATTACTTTCTGATACACATAGTTATATTGATGATGACATTTTGAAGTACGTAAAAGAAGCTGATGAAGTATGGCATGCAGGTGATATTGGAGATATTGAAGTTACAGACACCATTAAAAAACTAAAACCTATTAAGGCTGTTTTCGGTAATATTGATAACGCCACTATTCGGTCAGAATTTCCTGAAAACAATAGATTTATGTGTGAAGATGTAGATGTTTGGATAACCCATATTGGAGGATATCCCAAGGCCTACAATCCTTTAATTAGAGAGATTATTAAAAAAAATCCGCCAAAATTATTTATTTGCGGACATTCTCATATTTTAAAAGTGATGCCTGATAAAAGTTTAAATTTACTGCACATGAATCCGGGTGCAGCAGGTAAACACGGATTTCATAAAGTAAGGACCATGCTAAGGTTTACTATCGACGGAACCAAAATTGATAACTTGGAAGTCATTGAGTTTAATAATCGCTACTAAAAAACCCAAAGCTTTCACTTTGGGTTTTAACGCACTAATACTACTAAGATGTTAGGTTTATCGCAATCGATCAACAGATTTTACGAGATCTTCATCCTTCTTAATGGCCTTATTGGCTAATGCCAAAAACACGATAGAAATAATAGGAAGAAGCATCCCAATACCTTTCACAGAAACACTTGTTTCTCCAGATAAATTTAGAGATTGATACACAAAAAATCCTAGTAAAAAAAAGTTTAATATGATGTTAAGTCGCCCCAAAACAAATTGAAGCTTCCTGTTTTTATATTTTAAAATAGAAACTAACGACAAAAATGCCGAACCAAAAAACAAACTAATATATAGTGTTTCGTCAGTTGCAAATACCTCAGTACCTTCTTTAGTTTTCCAAATAGGAAATACAAAAATTAGTCCTGACGATATAGCGGCAGCAAGAATAAGATATACTGTTTGTATGCGTTGCAACATATTGTTCTAAAATTCTAGACCGCAAAAATAATAGTTTCTTTTATAAAATTCACTTAAAATATTAAAATAAAGTTGTATTATTGCAATAGTAATTCACAACAACCACTGAAGTAGGTGGTTAATTCTTCAGAATAAAAATCATATTTTTCAGAATAATTCAAAAGTATATTCAAATTAAAATTTTCAAGTAAACATCAAATGTTTGAAATTTCACAATTAAACGAAAAAAAACTCTCTGATTTACAAGAGATTGCACAAAAATTGAACGTTCCCAAATATCGTTCCTTAAAAAAATCAGATTTAGTTTATCAAATTTTAGATCATCAAGCTGCAAATCCAAAATCTGTGGCAGATGTAGTAAATTCATCAGCAGAAAAAACAGAAAATAAACCTGCCGAAAAACGAGAAAAAAAACCAAGGGCACGAATTCAAAAACCTGCTAATAACCCTGCTCATAAAAAAGCAGACAAGCCGGTTGAATTAAAGGTAAATGAGACAAAAGAAGTTGAAGTAGCTCCCGTTGAAACTAAGGCTACTGAAAAACCAGCTCCAGAACAAAAAAATAAGCCTGTAAAAGACAATAAACCTAGGGATAACCAAAAACAACACTCAAAAAGAGAGCACAATCCTCAGCAAAAAAATCAAAATAAAAACCAAAATAGCGGTAATAATAATCCAAATGCCAATAATGGTAATAAAGATAGTAGAAATCGTTACCGTGAACCGGATTTTGAATTTGACGCGATTATTGAAAGTGAAGGCGTATTAGACATTATGCAAGATGGGTATGGATTTTTACGTTCATCCGATTATAATTATTTGTCATCACCTGATGATATCTATGTATCTCAATCACAAATTAGATTATTCGGCCTAAAAAAGGGAGATACTGTTTTAGGACATGTAAGGCCTCCAAAAGAAGGAGAAAAATATTTTCCTCTAATTAAGGTTATAAAAATTAATGGTCAGAATCCCGATGTTGTAAGAGATCGTGTGTCATTTGAACATTTAACACCATTATTTCCAAAAGAGAAATTCAACATTGCAGAAAAGCAAAGTACTATTTCTACAAGAATCATGGATTTGTTCTCCCCAATAGGTAAAGGACAAAGAGGTATGATTGTATCTCAACCTAAAACAGGTAAGACGATGTTACTTAAGGATGTTGCTAATGCAATTGCAGCCAATCACCCTGAAGTATATTTAATGATATTATTAATTGATGAGAGACCTGAAGAAGTTACCGATATGCAACGTAATGTGCGTGGTGAAGTTATTTCTTCGACTTTTGACAAAGAAGCACATGAACATGTGAAAATTGCTGATATCGTTCTTGAAAAAGCGAAACGTTTAGTAGAATGCGGTCATGACGTTGTAATCTTACTAGATTCTATAACACGATTGGCTAGAGCATATAATACTGTTCAGCCTGCATCCGGCAAAATATTAAGTGGTGGTGTTGATGCGAATGCTTTACATAAACCAAAACGATTCTTTGGTGCTGCAAGAAACATTGAAAATGGTGGATCATTAACTATTATTGCAACTGCCCTAACCGAAACTGGATCTAAAATGGATGAAGTTATTTTTGAAGAATTTAAAGGTACTGGTAATATGGAATTACAGTTAGATAGAAAAATATCTAATCGTAGAATTTTCCCTGCTATCGATCTTACTTCGTCAAGTACTCGTAGAGACGATTTACTATTGGATGATAAAACTATTCAAAGAATGTGGGTAATGCGAAAATATTTAGCAGATATGAACCCAGTAGAAGCTATGGAATTTATTAATGACCGATTTAAGCAAACCAGAAATAATGATGAGTTTTTAATATCTATGAATGGGTAATAAAAAATTATACTGATACTAAAAAAGTGCTTTGAAAATTCAAAGCACTTTTTTTTTGATATAATTATAAAACAAAAAACCTCTCAAAATGAGAGGTTCTAATTATTATATAACTTAGAATCTATATGTTATAAAGCAGCGATATGCTTTGATAAACCAGATTTAAGGTTAGCCGCCTTATTAGCATGAATAATATTTTTCTTTGCTAATTTATCTAACATAGAAACAACTGAAGGATACAAAGTCTCAGCCTCTGTCTTATCAGTCAACTCACGTAATTTTTTAATTGCGTTACGAGTCGTTTTATGCTGATATTTATTAACCACGCGCTTAGCTTCGTTACTTCTGATTCTTTTTAATGCTGACTTATGATTTGCCATTAGTTTTTTTATTTTTAAAATTGTAGCCCGTAGGGGAATCGAACCCCTCTTACCAGGATGAAAACCTGGCGTCCTAGCCGATAGACGAACGGGCCATTTGTTTATTAATTAAGTAAATTTAAATTTCAAACTTACTATGCTTTTCAAATAACGCTACAATGTTTCCATTGCGGATGCAAAAATACAACTATTTTTAAATGTCACAATAGTTAGATAATATTTTTTCAAAAAAAATTATTTAATATGCTTTTGCAAATAAAACTCTATGTTTTGAAGGCTTTCCTGAAAACACACAAACACCAACTTCTTGACTGATATCCAACGGAATACACCTAATAGTAGCTTTGGTCTGTTCTTTTATTTTTTCTTCTGTTTCATTTGTTCCATCCCAGTGTGCTGAAACAAAACCACCCTTATTTTCTAAAACCGATTTAAATTCATCAAAAGAATTAACTTCTGTTATATGATTATCTCTAAAATTTAAAGCTTTATTAAATAAATTCTCCTGTATTTCTTCCAACAAGTTCTCAATTGTAGATGAAATAGCATCCATAGCAACAATCTCTTTTGTTAAAGTATCACGTCTGGCAATTTCAACAGTTCCGTTTTCTAAATCTTTTGGCCCAATCGCAACTCGTAATGGCACACCTTGCAATTCGTGTTGAGCAAATTTAGCACCTGGTCGTTGCGTGTCTCGGTTATCATATTTTACTGAGATTCCTTTCCCCTTTAATTCTGAAGCAATTTTATTAGCAACTTCTGAGATAACTGTAAAATCTTCCTCATTTTTATATATTGGAACAATAACTACTTGGTTTGGTGCTAAACTAGGTGGTAAAACTAACCCAAAATCATCACTATGTGTCATAATTAATGCTCCCATTAAACGTGTAGAAACACCCCATGAAGTAGCCCACACATAATCCTGCTTACCTTCTTTATTTGCAAATTTAACATCAAAGGCTTTGGCAAAATTTTGACCAAGAAAATGCGAGGTACCTGCTTGTAAAGCTTTTCCATCTTGCATTAATGCTTCAATACAAAATGTTTCTTCTGCTCCGGCAAATCGTTCGCTTTCTGTTTTTAAACCCTGTATTACAGGCATTGCCATAAAATTTTCAGCAAAAGTAGCATACACATTATTCATTAATTTTGCTTCTGCCATAGCTTCGCTTTTTGTTTCATGCGCTGTATGTCCTTCTTGCCATAAAAATTCTGCGGTACGCAAAAATAATCGGGTACGCATTTCCCAACGAACTACATTTGCCCACTGGTTAATTAATATTGGTAAATCTCTATAAGATTGTATCCAATTTCTGTAAGTATTCCATATAATGGCCTCACTTGTTGGCCTAACTATAAGCTCCTCTTCCAACTTTGCGTCTGGGTCTACCCTTAATTTTCCCGGTTTGTCCGGATCTGTTTGCAATCTATAATGGGTAACAATTGCACATTCTTTAGCAAATCCCTCAGCATTTTTTTCTTCTGCCTCAAATAGACTTTTTGGAACAAACAATGGAAAATATGCATTTTGATGCCCGGTTTCTTTAAACATTCTGTCTAATTCTGCCTGCATTTTTTCCCAAATTGCGTATCCGTAGGGTTTAATTACCATACATCCTCTTACCGCAGAATTCTCTGCTAAATCAGCTTTAACTACGAGTTCATTATACCATTTTGAATAATCTTCTGCCCTAGTTGTAAGTTTTTTGCTCATATTTATGTTTTGGCACAAAAATTGTACCTATGTTAAATAAAAAAATAGTTCAGCAAAACTAACTATTTTTGTTATGTTCAACAATAAAATAAGAGAGATATGCAATTTTATAACTACTTCATTAGAAAAATTCCATTTATCACTATATTAATGTCGTTATTTGGTTTATCATCATGCGGTTCGTATCAATATGTAGGTGTTGAGAATGATGGTATTTATGGCTCTTCAATTCCTTATTCAGAAAACCAAGCCGTTGTTGCAGTTCAAAACGGTAATACAGGTAATAGCTATTATAAAAATTACTTTAGAGAAAAATCATTGGAATATGATAATATGGTTAATGACGATGTTATTTTTACGGATATAGACTCTTATCAAGGAGCTTATGTTGAAAATGATACTATAATTGATAATAATTATCAAGGTTATGCCGGATGGGGACAAACAAATAGCTCGGTGAGTATAAATGTTTATCCAAGTATTGGGTTTAATAGTTACTGGGGTTATAATCCTTATAATTATTGGGGTTATGGGTATAATTACTGGGGAGGTTATTACAACTATTATAATCCTTGGTATTCGCCATATTATTACGGCGGCTTTTATGGAGGTTTTTATGGAGGATGGTCTTATTACAATCCTTATTATTACAATCGATATCCTTATTATTCAAATGGTTATAGAGGAAGTTATTCCTATGGAAGACGTGGAGCAGCCTATAATTCAGGTAGACGAGGCAGCTATGCAACTAATTACAGTTCCAGTGTAAATAACCGTAGCCGTTCAGTGAACACAGCTTCTAAATACAATACTACTTCAAGATATACTAACAATAATACGGTAAGACGAAGTAACACAAACTACACAAATTCAAACACTGTTAACAGAGTTAATAGCTCTGGGAATACATATAATGTGAGAAGATCTTCGAATGTCTCTACACCAACTGTTAATTCTAGTACACGCTCATCATCTGCAGTAAGAAGAAGTTATACTCCAACATCCAATTATAATAGTTCGGGTTTGAGAAACAACAGTTCGTCAAAGTCAACACCATCAAGAAATTACAGCTCTGGTAGTAGTAATAGGAGTTCTGGTGTTTCAAGATCTTCAAGTAGCAGCGGCAGTTCTCGAAGTAGCTCAGGATCTTCAGGAAGAAGCAGCTCAGGATCTTCAGGAAGAAGAGGCGGTTAATTTTATTTATAACATTTAAAAAACATTTAATATGAAAAAGTTAAGCTTACTATTCATAGGTATATTCTCTATGTCTTTTATGTATGGACAAGATATTACAGATGCCCTTCGGTACTCGCAAGAAGAAATTCAAGGAACAGCAAGATTTAGAGCTTTAAGTGGTGCTTTTGGAGCCCTTGGAGGTGATATGAGTGCTATTACTTTGAACCCTGCAGGTTCTGCGGTTTTTGCTAGAAGTTATGCTTCTTTTACTCTTTCTAATGTAGATTCAAAAAACGAAACTCAATATTTTAACGGCTTTAATAGTTCTTCAAAATCTAAATTTGATTTTAATCAAGGTGGTTCTGTTTTTGTTTTTTCTAACAGCAATACCAATTCGCCTTGGAAAAAATTTGCAATGAGTATTGGGTATGATAAAACGGCAAATTATAATGATTTATGGGTAGCAAATGGAACCAATACGAATAACAATTCTATTGATTTATATTTTTTAGGATATGCAGATGGATTAAGACTTGATGAAATTTCTGCTTTACCAGGAGAATCCATTTCAGATGCTTATTCGGAAATTGGCAGCTTCTATGGTTTTGGACATCAGCAAGCATTTTTGGGTTATGAATCCTATATTTTAGAGCCAGACGCAGATGATGATGCTAATACTACTTATTTTTCAAATTTAGCAAATGGAACTTTTGATCAGGAATATATTTATGCAACCAGAGGTTATAATGGAAAAATAGTATTTAATGCAGCGGTTCAATATGAGGATAATTTATTTTTAGGTTTAAACTTGAATTCACATCTTCTTCGTTATGACCGTACAACCCTGTTATTTGAGGATAACAATAATTTAGGTTCCATTATAAACAATATTGAATTTGAAAATACTTTGTCGACTGTTGGAACAGGTTTTTCCTTTCAGTTAGGAGGTATTTTAAAAGTTACTAACGACTTTAGACTAGGTTTTACTTATGATTCTCCAACTTGGTACACTTTAGAAGAAGAAACTACGCAATACTTATATACATTTTCTAATGCTGATGGCTCTGCTACTATTAATCCACAAATTGTAAATTTTTATCCTAGTTACAAATTACAAACTCCTGGAAAAATTGCTGGAAGTTTAGCCTATATATTTGGAGATAAAGGATTAATTAGCTTTGATTATTCTTTAAAAGATTATAGTAATTCTAAATTTAAGCCAACGTCTGATTCATTCTTTTCAAGTCAGAACAACATTATAAATAATAATTTAACTACGGCTTCCACTTATAGATTTGGTGCTGAATACCGCGTAAAACAAGTTAGCTTAAGAGGAGGCTATCGCTTTGAAGAAAGTCCTTATAAAAATGGGGTGACCTCTGGTGATTTAACTGGATATTCAGTTGGAATTGGTTTTAATTTTGGAAATATAAAATTTGATGTTACTTACGATGAAGCTAGTAGAAGCTTACAAAATCAATTATATAATGTAGGATTAACAGATGCTGCTCTGGTTGATAATAAAAACTCAAACATCACATTTACCTTAGGTTTTAATATTTAAATTTATATATAAATATTTTTTAAAAGCTTGAACTTAACCGTTCAAGCTTTTAAGTTTTATCAAATTAAAATTTTTATAAAAAACCACTTCTATTAATTATTGGTTAATTCAAAACATAACAAAAGTGAATTACTTATCTTTGCAGACTAAAAACTTGATTTTTATAATAAATGAAAATTGACAAAAACATAGACGAATTTGAAACTTTAGGAAACGACCATATAGGAACGTCTTCTAATACGCCCATGAGAAGTGATGCGTTCAAACTTTCAAATGAAGAGAAGATTGACATTATAAAAGACGACGTGCGCCATATTATGGAAACTTTAGGGTTAGATTTAACTGATGATAGCCTGAATGGTACACCAAACCGCGTTGCAAAGATGTTTGTTAAAGAAATTTTTGGAGGTTTAAATCCAGAAAGAAAACCTAGCGCATCCACTTTTGAAAATAAATATAAATACGGCGAAATGCTGGTTGAGAAAAACATTACCGTTTATTCCACTTGCGAGCATCATTTATTACCAATTGTAGGAAAAGCACATGTTGCATATATTTCAAACGGAACGGTTGTAGGCTTATCAAAAATGAATAGAATTGTTGATTATTATGCCAAAAGACCTCAGGTTCAAGAGCGATTAACCATCCAAATCGTTAAAGAACTTCAGGAAGTACTGAATACTGAAGATGTGGCTTGCGTTATTGATGCCAAACACTTATGCGTTAATTCAAGAGGTATCAGAGATATTGAAAGCAGTACAGTCACATCAGAATTTGGAGGTAAATTCAAAGAAAAAGAAACTCGTCGAGAGTTTTTAGATTACATTAAATTAGATACTAAGTTTTAGTTAAAAACACTTACGCAAACCATGCAACTTTACAAGCAGCATCAAATAAAAATATACAATTCACTTTCCGGTCAAAAAGAACTATTTAAACCTATAAATGATGGCCATATTGGTATGTATGTCTGTGGCCCAACAGTTTATAGTAATGTGCATTTAGGAAATGTAAGAACCTTTATGTCTTTTGATGTTGTATTCAGATATTTAAAACATTTAGAATACAAAGTAAGGTATGTAAGAAACATTACCGATGCAGGTCATTTAGAAAACGATGCCGATGCCGGTGAAGACCGTATTGCTAAAAAAGCACGATTAGAACAAATTGAACCTATGGAAGTTGTTCAGCGCTATACCGTAGATTTCCATAATATATTAAACACTTTTAATTTTTTACCGCCTAGTATAGAGCCTACTGCCACAGGGCACATCATTGAACAAATTGAACTTATTAAAACCATTCTCGACAATGGATTTGCCTATGAAATAAACGGTTCTGTTTATTTTGATGTCCATAAATTCAATGAAACCCATGATTATGGTAAATTAAGTAAGCGTAAATTGGAAGATTTAATTCATAATACACGGGAATTAGATGGCCAATCCGATAAAAAGAATCCGCAGGATTTTGCACTTTGGAAAAAAGCCGAACCGCAACATATTATGCGCTGGCCTTCACCTTGGAGCGATGGTTTCCCAGGCTGGCATTTAGAGTGTACTGCGATGAGCACCAAATACCTTGGTGAACATTTTGATATTCATGGCGGTGGAATGGATTTAAAATTCCCACACCACGAATGTGAAATAGCACAGAATGAAGCAGCCAAAGGACAAACACCAGTAAATTACTGGATGCATGCCAATATGCTGATTATGAATGGCAAGAAAATGGCAAAGTCCACTGGAAATTATATTTTACCTGGTGAAATTTTTACTGGAGAAAACAGCAATATTACTAAATCCTTCTCTCCTGGAGTAGCACGTTTCTTTATGCTACAGGCTCATTACAGAAGTATTTTAGACTTTACTAATGAAGGTTTGCTAGCGAGTGAAAAAGGATTTTACAGACTCATGGATGCTATAAATTTATTGGATAGTTTAAAAGCATCTACAACCTCAACTATTGATATCAATAAATGGAAACAAAGCTGTTATGAGTCTATGAATGATGATTTTAACACCCCTGTTTTAATAGCCAATCTTTTTGAAGGGGTTAAATATATCAATCAAATTAAAGAGGGTTCTGCAAGTGTTACAGATGCTGATTTATTAATCTTGAAAGAAACCATTCATGCTTTTGCATTTGGTATTTTAGGTTTAGAAAACAGTACAAAAACTGCAACAGGAACCGATAAATTATCTGGAACTGTTGAAGTCCTTATTAAATTAAGACAAGAAGCCAGAGCAAATAAAGATTTTGCCTTATCAGACAAAATTCGTGATGAATTAGCAACGGTTGGTATTGAACTTAAAGACGGAAAAGAAGGCACTACGTTCTCTGTTAATTAGTGAGCTTTGATATGTTGTGCTTTTTATAACAACTTAATCAGCCTATACAATAATATATTTTGAAAAAAATTCTCATAGCCCCGTTTTTGTTTTTAATAAAAGTATATCAATTACTGATATCACCATTAACACCGGCAACATGCAGATACCATCCAACGTGTTCTCATTATGCAAAAGAAGCTTTAGAAAAACATGGGATTTTAAAAGGTGGCTGGCTGGCTTTAAAACGTATTTTTAGTTGCCATCCTTGGGGTGGTTCTGGTTATGACCCCGTTCCTTAAATAAGATTTTACATGCTTGCCTTTGTGTAAAAAAAACGATAACTTCGTTTAACTGCTGATATAAATCATTTAAACAATCCAT
>JAHEDS010000032.1:27028-29157 GCA_024641135.1 Flavobacteriales bacterium | reverse complement strand
AATCATGGCAGAGCGCGTTAAAAAAACACCAAATATTGAGATATTATTTAACACGGAGACAGATGAGGTTTTAGGAGATGGACAAGTGGTAACAGCTGTTAGAGTTTATAATAATCAAACCAATAAAAAGCAAGAAATTCCTGCTACTGGATTTTTTGTCGCTATTGGTCATAAGCCAAATACCGATATTTTTAAAGACTATCTTAATTTAGACGCAACTGGATATATTCAAAATAAACCGGGCACTTCTAAAACGAATGTTGATGGTGTTTTTGTTTCTGGAGATGCTGCCGATCATGTTTACAGACAAGCAATTACAGCTGCTGGAACAGGTTGTATGGCTGCTTTGGATGCCGAACGTTATTTAGCTTCAAAGGAAAATTAAAAGTTATTACTATGAAAATAGCCTTAGTACCTAGTTCTAGGCTATTTTTTTTGAATTACAATTCGGGATGTGGCGCAGTCCGGTAGCGTACACGGCTGGGGGCCGTGTGGTCGCAGGTTCAAATCCTGTCATCCCGACAAAGTATTTAAGTCGTTTATTTAAGTTTATTATTAGGATATAGTTCGTGTTTATTCAATATTATTTTTTCATATATTGTTATAACCATTTTTAACTTCTGAATTATATTTATTGAATAATTTGTCGTCGCAATTTCTTAAGAAAATAGTATTCATAACATTATTAAATGTAATGCCTATTATTTCATTTGGTCAAGAAACAAATCAGATAGAAAATTATTATAACTGGTTTGACAATGCGATTGGAAAAACCAATTCTGGAATTTATAAAGGCATTGAATATTTTGAAAAGTATAGGATGTTAAATGAAAAACACAAGTTTTTTATTAATCCTAATTTTACTAAAGGTTCTGTCGTTTTTGATGAACAACCGTTTTTTAATCTTGATTTAAAATATGATTTATTTGAGGATCAATTAATTTTAAGGCAAGTAAACGCGCCTAATTCTCCCACAATCTTATTAGATAAAAATAGAATTTCAAGATTTTCAATTGGAGGGCATGATTTTCAAAAAGTTGAATTTGAATTAAAAAAGGAACTTAAAATAAATGGTTTTTATGAATTACTTATAAATAATGATATTTTGAAATTATATAAAAAATATCATAAAAGGATTTTAAAAAGGACGAATAATAATATTCAATACTTTGAATTCATTGACCAAAACAGCTATATTCTTTTTTATAATAATCTTTATTATCAAATTTATAATCTGAATAGATTGTCTCGGATATTTCCAGAATTTAAAAATCAGATAAAATCATTAGAATCAAAATATAAAAGTCTTAAAAAAGAAACACCAGATAAATATTTAAAAGCAGTGTTAGAAGATATAATCTTTAGTATTCAAAATCAAAACTAAATCAATGAAATTGAAACTAATTATACTTAATTTATGCTTGTTGTCAGTCATAACTGCTTATTGTCAAAATAAAAAAGATATTATTTCAATAAAAATTGAAAATAAATCAATAAAAGAATTATTAGTTCAAATCGAACGTAAAACAAATTTAAAATTCTATTATTCAGAAACATGGTGGGAAAACAAAATTGTTACGAAAGAATACGATAACAGGTCGGTTGAATTTGTTTTAAATGATCTTTTTAAAGACACTTCTATTAATTTTTTTATTAATTCAGACCAGAGAATAATTTTAACACAAAATAGTATTATTTATAATGAGTTGCCTGAAGATTATTTTTATAAGGACACCATTTCGAAATTAAAAAACGATGAATTTAATGATGAATTAGCAACACCTGTTTTACTAAAGAAAGAAGGTGATGATTTAAATGAATATGCTAAGACTGTTAGAATTGGTAAAGAAAGAAAAGGGTTAGAAAACAGAAAGTTTAAACTTTCTGGAATAATAACTGATGCAAAAACGGGAAATCCAATCGCTGATTTAGCCGTTGTTGTCAACGCAAAAAAAATTGGGGTAGTTACAAATGATAATGGGTATTATGAGATTGAGTTGCCATCTGGATTGAATTTAATAGAAACAAGTTCTCTAGGGATTGAAAAAACAAAGAGAAAAGTAATTATATATAATGACGGTATTTTAAACTTTAAATTAAACAGCAGTTTTGAGCAGTTAAATGAGATT
>JAHEDS010000032.1:0-26928 GCA_024641135.1 Flavobacteriales bacterium | reverse complement strand
AATGATGATTTTAATAATAGTCAGGCTTCTTTTTATGATTTGGTTGGTAAATATAATCATAGAATTGATGATAAAAATGAATTGAGAGTCATGGCTTATTTAAGCAAAGACGCATTTAGTATTTCTTCGGATTCTTTATATAACTATAATAACAGATTGATTTCTCTAAAATGGAATCATGAATTTAATGAAAAGAATAACGGTGAGTTTGTAATAGCAAATAGTCGATATAAATTTAATATAGATTATGAAAATAGCGACAATGATAATTTTAATCAAAGTTTTCAAATTGGTGAGACAGAGCTGAAATTTAAAATGAATTATGTATTAAATAATTCACATAAAATAAACTATGGTATTTCAGGCAAATTATATAATGCATATCCTGGAGAAATCAAACCTATAGGAGATAATAACCTTATAACCCCATTAACTATTCCAAAGGAGAAAGCTCTGGAATCTGGTGTTTTTATTTCAGATAAGTATGAATTAAACAAAAAATTATTATTGGATTTTGGATTGCGTTTTTCATTTTACGCTGCGCTAGGACCTGGAAATAAAAGAGTTTATTCAGACTATTTACCAAAATCTGAAGCCACCGTTATTGATACGTTAACATATGGCCAAAATGAAGTTATAAAAACGTACGGTGGTCCAGAAATTCGTTTGTCAGGGCGTTATTTATTGGCGGAGGATTTGTCCTTAAAGGCTAGTTATAATAATGCATTTCAATATATTCATACACTATCAAGTAACACAACTGTTTCGCCTATTGATACCTGGAAGATTTCTGATGGATATATAAAACCACAAAAAGCACAGCAGTTTTCGTTAGGTCTTTATAAAAATTTTAATATTAACGCTTTTGAATTAAGTATAGAAGGGTTTTATAAGAAACAACAGAACATCTTAGATTTTAAAACTGGTTCAAAATTATTGCTTAATGAATATATTGAAACTGAAGTTTTACAAGGTGAAGGTAAAGCCTATGGTGTGGAATTTTTATTTAAGAAAAACAAAGGAGATTTTACGGGTTGGTTGGGCTATACTTTTTCTAGATCATTTTTTAAATTAGATAGTAACTTTCCACAGGAAAGAGTTAATGGAGGAGATTATTTTCCCTCTAATTTTGATAAACCACATGATATCAGTTTAGTTTTAAATTATAAGTTTACACAGCGTATAAGTTTGTCAAGTAATTTTATATATCAAACAGGTAGACCAGTAACTTTTCCTGTGGGCAACTATCAGTTTAATGGAGCTGAATATGTTGTGTATAGTGATAGGAATCAGTTTAGAATTCCAGATTATTATAGATTAGATTTGGGTATTAATTTTGAAGGAAATCATAAAAAAAATAAAATTGCTCACAGCTTTTGGAGTCTTTCGGTTTATAATATATTGGGTAGGAACAATCCTTATTCAGTTTTTTTTGTTAATGATGACGGGGATATTCAAGCGTTACAGAGTTCAATTTTTTCAATCCCAGTGCCTTCATTAACTTATAATATTCGGTTTTAATTATAATCAATGAAAATTAAAAAAAATATCATACTAAAGCAATCAATGATAAAACTTGTTTTTTGTAGCAGTTTTATACTAATGGTTAGTGTTCTAGGTTGTGTAGTACCTTATGAAGGAACTATGGGAATTTATGAAGATATTCTAGTTGTTAATGCGATTATAACCAACGAGAATAAAAGACAAGAAGTGACTTTAACGAGGTCATATAGTTTTGATGAGGATGGGCCAAAAGCTGAAATTAATGCGAAAGTAAGTGTTTTGACAGGAGATGGAGAAGAATATCAATTTGAAGAAATTAAACCAGGTATTTATTTATCGTTAATAGCCTTCAGTGCTGAAATGGGCAAAGGTTATAAGTTGTATATAATTACTGATTCGGGAAAATCATATAGTTCAACATCTATGAAATTACCAGTAAGTACAACAAAAATAGATGATGTTTATGCGAAACGTATAGTAAATAGTGATGGCGAGGACGGAATGGCAATCTATATTAATAGTTTTGATCCGACAGGAAATTCTAAATATTATAGGCATGAATTTATTGAGACGTTTAAAATAATAGCACCCAATTGGAGCCCCTATGATATTGTCTTATTAGGAGAGGGAGAATTACAAGATTATTATTCTATTATTTTAAGAGAACAAGAAGAACGTGTTTGCTATGGAAAAAACACTTCCAAAAATATTATTTTAAATAGTACAATTAGTTTGAATGAGGATAGGTTAAAAAATTATGAAGTCAGATTTATTAATAGAAATGATTACATAATAACCTATCGGTATAGTGTGTTAGTTAGACAGTATGTTCAAACGCCTGAGACATTTTCTTACTATGAAACATTAAAAGGGTTATCACGTTCTTCAGATAATATTTTTTCCGAAGATCAGCCTGGATTTTTAGCTGGTAATATTTTTGCTTTGGATGATGCAAAGGAAAATGTTGCAGGGTTTTTTGAAGTTTCAACAGTGAGTGAAAAACGATTGTTTTTTAATTATGAAGACTTTTTCGCGGGTGAAGAATTGCCACCATATGATGGTGGCTGTTTTACGTTTGCACCATCAGCTGCAGGTAGAATGGGTGAAAGAGAATTAACCAATTTGATAAAAAGTGGCAGCGTACGTTATTACGGTTACAATAATAATCCAGCTCCAAATGAAGGAGGGGTGCTATTAACAACCCCTAAATGCGGTGATTGTACGGTTTTAGGAAGTAATAAAGTACCAGATTTTTGGATAGAATAAATTATAGATGAAAAAATATTTTACATTAATTCTAATCGTTGTTTTTATTGAAATTTCTTTTAGTCAAGTTGTTCTTAAAAGTGATTATCAAATAAATGAATTTGTTTCAATTCCTCAGGAATCTGTATTTGTTCATTTTAATTCTTCGCTTTTATTTACGGGAGAATATTTTTACTATTCTATTTTTTGTTTCAATAACAAAACAAAACAATTAAGTGAAATTAGTAAAGTGGCCTATGTCGAGTTAATTGGAAAAAATAATGAAATAATTTTTAAGCATAAAATTAAACTCAATAATGGGATAGGGTATTCAGATTTTTTTATTCCTGTTTCAGTTTCTTCGGGTAATTATAAATTAGTGGCCTATACAAACTGGATGAGAAATTCCAATATCAAGGCTTTTTTTATTACAGATATTAATTTTATAAATCCATATAAAACTAATAAAGCAACATACCTTCAAAGTAGTTTAGATACCGAATTTGTTCGTAGTGATAAAGATTCATTACTTGTTTATAGCACAATTAAACCCAATGAAAGTATGCTTAATATTGTGCTGAATGGTAAACATTTTAAACAAAGGGAAAAAGTAACTATTTCATTTAACTCTTTAAAAGGGGATATGATGTTTAACGGAGATTATTCCATCTCAGTAAGAAGAAAAGGAACCATAACTAAACCGTTAGAACCTAACACCGTTAATTTTCTTAAAAACATTTCAAATTTAGGTATTCACGCACCAAGTATTGGTTCTGAGGTATTTTTGCCTGAGTTAAGGGGTGAATTGTTAGTGGGTAGGGTAACTTCTAAAAACAATGTAGAGTCAGTAAATAATTTAAAAGTTTCTGCATCTATTCCTAATGAAAATAATCTATTTAAAATTCTTCAAACTAATGAAAAGGGGGAGTTCTATTTAAATATTTCTGAGTACTATTCTTCTGATAAAATTTACTTTGAGGTGTTAGATAATCAAACAAATCAATTTAATATTCAGTTAATTACTAACGATTCCATTAATACCCAAAATTTAGAGTTTAATGAATTTAAAATTAAGCCTGAATGGAAGCAAGAAATAATAGAACAAAGTATTCATAATCAAATTGAGAGTGCTTATTTTGAATTTAGACCGGATTTTTTATTACCTATGAAAGTTAGAGATTTATTTGAAAACAGAATTGCAGATACGTTTAAACTTGATGATTATTCAAGATTTCCTACTTTAAAAGAAACCATTTTTGAAATTGTGAAAAATGTATCAATAAATAAAGTGGGAGAGGATACTTTTGTTTTTGAACTGCAAGGATTTAATTTTGGCACTAACTCTGCCATTAAACCTTTGATATTTGTCGATGGTATTGCTGTGCAAAATCACACGTCATTACTAGAACTAGATCCTTATAATATAAGTGAAATATTGGTTTATAGAGACCAGTTTGTTTTTGGATTAGAAGTTTTTCAAGGGGCTATTGTAATAAAAACAATTAAAGGATTGAATGATATTCTTTTATTAAAGTCATCAATTAAAACAACTACATTTTTTAAATCACAGGCTAATAAAAAATATTTTTCACAAGAATATAACGGGGAAAGTGTAGATAATCGTTTGCCTGATGATCGACAGCAATTATTATGGGTTCCCAATTTCGAATTAACAAAAGCTAATAAAGAGTTGTCTTTTTACACTTCGGACGTTGCAGGAGAATTTGAAATAAGCTTGGAAGGATTTACAAAAGAAGGGATTCCCATATCACTTACTAAATCGTTTATGGTGAAGGATTAAAAGCCAATACTCCAGTAATTGGCCCAATCGGGTTTTCCTGCACTATTGCCAGCGCCAATTGAAATTGCTTCTGTAAAAAAAATATTTGAACCAATAAAATTAGTTGGCTTAAAATTAGCAGTGGTATTATCAAATTGTATGTTGGAAATTCTTAGATTTCCGTTTTCAACCATTGTGTTTTCTAGCGTCCCATTAATATTAATTCCTAATTCACTATTGGAGGTATAAATATCATTCATATTAATGACGCCACCTCCATCTGTATATTGAAATGAACCGGTTGATTCTGGGCCAATTATTGAAACATTATCTATATTACCAGCAATTAATGGAACTGCAACAGGATTATTTTTATTATTTCCTAATTTTATGCCTGAAGCATTGAAATTTGATAAATACCATGAATCACCAGAGCCATTCCAGCCACTATTTATTTCTATTCCATTTTTATTACTATCTGTTGAAATGAGGTATTTAGGATTAATAGTGCCTCCCACAATTTCAAAGCCGTTTCCTAAGCTTTTATAGGTTTGTATATGTTCAACTGTAGTAAAAGAACCCACACCATAAAAAGTAATTCCATTAAAAACTTTTGATTCTAAAGAAGTTGCACCGGTATATTCCAACCTTAAATATCTCAAGAGTCCAGATGAGAAATTTGAATCTGTTCCACCATAAAAAATATCTACCAATTCTGATCTGGCATTAATTCCATTATTGGTTGGAGCTTTACCGCAAATTATTATACCACCCCAATCACCTGGCTGAGGATTTGCTTCACCAGATGTAATTACAACAGGATCAGTTTCATTTCCCCAAGTATAAATTTTACCTCCCTGTGCAATAGCAATATAGGCATTTTTGTTTTTTTGTGCTTTAATTACTGTGCCAGCAAGAATTTCTAATATGGCACCATCTCTTACTAATAAAGGACCAGTTAATATGTATTCTATATTTGGAATGAGTACCAATCTAGTAATTATTACGCCTTCTAAAGTATTTTCAGGAAGACAAGAATTATAACAACTGCCACCGCAATCTATACCGGTTTCATCTCCGTTCTTGATCCCGTCATCACATGTAGATATCATTAGTACATCTCTAGTATCTTCTTTTGAGCAAGATATTAGATTTATTAAAATGAAAAATAATAAACTTAAATTAAAGATAGACTTAAGCATTAGTACTATATAATAATTGTTTAACATTATAAAGTAACAAATTTAATGTTTAGTACGGTAAAATCATTTTCTAATTTAAGTATATAAATTTAAAAAAAATAAAGCTGAAGTTAAACTTCAGCTTTATTTTTTTGATTACAAAAAGGGTTGATTATTGTTTAGAAATACGACCGGAAGGCGAATCTGATTTATTAACCTTATCAGGATTTCCATAATATTTTATATCGCCTCCACTATTGGCGTCAGCTGTTAATTCTTTTGCCGTATTTACAGAAATATCTGCACCACTGCTAGCTTCAACTTCACTTGAAATAGCAAGTAATTTTGATGCTTTAATGTCACTACCACTTGATGCATTTGCGGTTAGTTTTTCTGTATTTCCAGATACTATTAAATCGCTTCCACTACTTGAGTCACAACTAAGTGTTTTTGTGTTTACATTTAGTTTCATGTTGCTACCGCTGGAAGTATTAAGTTCTAAATAGTCTGCATTTATAGTATTGGTTGATACCACATCACTACCACTGGAAGAAGAAATCTTAGAAACATCTTTAAAGGTTACCATTATTTTTTTTGAAGAAGCATAGCCAATATTTCTTTCTGTATAAATTCGTAATTCGTCATTCTTTACTTCAGTCTTTATTAGTTTAAGCAAATTTTCATCTGCTTCAATTACAATACTTTCTTCATTTCCTTGAGTTAAATAGACCTCAAGTCCTTGGCTTGCTTTAATGGCATTAAATGATGCATCCAACGTACGGTTTTCCAATTGAATATTTCCGTTTCCTTTTTCTCCGTAACCGAAATTCATATCAAAATTACAGGAGAATAAAGATAAACTTAATAAGGAGGTTACTAGAATTTTAATTAATGTTGTCATGATTGCTAGTTTTTTGATTAATTAACTGTTCAAATATCTTGGTTAAATAGGTTAGTTGATAACTTAAATATCTGAGTTGTTGATTTTAGATGATGAATTGTAAATTAAATATTGTCTGATTTTATTTTTATACCATTATTATCAATATTAACTTTTACTTCAGGGCTATTTGCTTTGAGTCCGTTTTTATTGATTCGTAAACTGCTGCTATCAACTTTAACCTCTATGCCTTCCTTATTGATGATTATTCCGTCATCATCATGATGAATATCCAAATCAATTTCAAAAGGGCAGTCTAAACAATCTACTTCATCAGTCATGATTTTTAGGAAATGTTTTGTGTGTTTAGACGAAACAATGTTCTCATCGTAGGTACGATAATTCAAGAAATTTTGGACATTATTGTTGAAATAAGCGATGATTCCTTCTGGCAAATAAAAAATAACATCAACTTCTTGATCACTGAACTTGTTTTTTGCTTCGGTTATTAAATAACTATCTAATAAAATCTCGTTTCCGTTAATGGAATAATTATAATTTATATTGCTTGCACGTTGGGTTGCTTTATCATAATCACTTCCATCAGCAGATTTTTCTATGCTTATGGTTGCAAGAGAATCTGTTGTCGACTTCACTATGATATCAATATCTGATGAGTAAATTATTCGCTCGCCATTTTCGTTATGTCCAAATTTGAATGATTGATGATTTCTATAGGAGCTTCCATATTTGTCATTGTTATTCATTTTAATAGTTAGTGTATCATTAGGAGCAATGTAAAATTGCTGCTTTTCAGTAATACGCTCATTAAATGCATGCTCACTGGCTTGTCTAACACCAATTATAATTAATCCTATAATGGACAAAACCCATATCCCTAACAAGGTAAATTTAGCGATGTTTCCGATTGATTTCAGGTTGTTGACCAATATCTTCAAACCTAGGTAAAATAGGAAAAAGAACGGGATGCCTACCAAGAAAAAAGCTAATAGAGACACTAACCAAATTGGGGTATTTCCTGCGTTAGCCATATCTACAAAATCTAATCCTGGAATGTGTAAAATATTAGTTACTCCTAATGAGAATAATCCAATAATTAAGGCAATTAAAGCAGATGCTCCTGTTATCATAAGGATAATTCCAACAAACTTTGCAAACACATTGAAAAAGAACATAATAATTTCACCAAGCGTATCAAAAAAAGATTTTGAACTTGATTTTATGTTGTTCCCCTGTTTTTTAATATCTACTTTTTTGGCAGCATCGGAAACATTTTTGGCAGCTCCAGAAACAGATTCTGAAACGTTTTTTGCCACATCTGAAACTGTTTCGGAAACTGTATCGAAACCGTCTTTAATTTTTTTTTCTATATTACTAATATTCACTGGTTCGCCAGTCATTGTTAGTTTATCGGCAGTGGTTCTTGCTTCAGGAACTAAAACCCAAAACAGAATATAAATGAATATAAATGTTCCACCTGATCCAATAGCTAATAATAACCATATTAAGCGTAACCATACGGCATCAATGCCTAAGTAATGGCCTAAACCAGAGGCTACACCACCAATATAAGAGTTATCAGTATCTCTGAATAATTTTTTAGATGGCGTTGATTTTGCTCTATATGACGCTTGAGGCTCATCTTCAAAAATTTCATCGTCAACCAAATAATCTTCTGGTTGCCCCATTATTGAAATAACTTCTTCTACCTCTTTATTTCCAATAACTTGTTTGTCGTGTTTTACACGTTCGCTAAAAAGTTCTGAAATACGAGCTTCAATATCTGATATAATTTCAGAGCGACCTTGAGAGTCTGTAAATGAACGTTTTATAGCCTCAAGATAGCGTTGCAATTTTAAGTACGCATCTTCATCAATATGAAAAAATATACCTGCTAAATTTATGTTGACTGTTTTATTCATTTTTCGTTGTTTTTTTTCTGGTTACTAGATTAACGGCGTTTTGTAATTCGCTCCATGTGGTGTTTAATTCATTAAGAAAAAGTTTACCCGTTTCGGTTAAACCATAATATTTTCTTGGTGGTCCTGATGTGGATTCCTCCCATCTGTAATTAAGCAGACCGGCATTTTTAAGTCTTGTTAGTAGCGGATAAATTGTTCCTTCTACTACTAGCAGTTTGGCGTCCTTTAAAGTGTCTAAAATTTCTGCTACATACGCGTCTTCATCTTTTAAGACCGAGAGTATACAGTATTCTAATACACCTTTACGCATTTGTGCTTTTGTGTTTTCTATCTTCATATTCTAAAGCATTTAAATATTGTGAAACTGTTCATTTTTTGTTTGATTTATGATTGATTATTTGATGAAATTAATAGTAAATGGATATTGGTATAATTCACCATCTCTTGCTTTTAAACTTGCTTTAATAATAAAGACCAATTCTAATATAAAGCCTAGAATGGCAATCCCTCCTAATGCACCACCTATATAAAGAAGAGGCGAAGGCTTGCCAATGTTAAAATGAAAATCATGTAACCCATGAAAATCAATAAAGTCAAAACCATTAAAAATATTAAACATGAAAAAGGGAATGCTAATGGCTCCTAATATAATAGCATAAAGTAAAATGCTTATTTGAAAATTTATGGCCTGCTTTCCATGTGCATCAACAAATTCAGATTTATCCTTGTTACTTACCCATAATATAATAGGTCCTATAAAGTTTCCTAACGGTATAATAAACCTACTAAAGGTTGATAAATGGATGAATGTAGCGATGTTTTTTTGATGATTGTCTAACATGATTTAAAAGTATATAATAATATCCTATACAAATATATGTCTAAAAGAAGGTATTATGTTACACATAGTACCATATTTTAACATAAATTTAACAAATGAAGTGTCGATTATTTTCAATAATTTAGTAGAAAATTTATATTACAAATGACTATAACACCAAGTAAGCTAAATACATTTCTTATTTTTAAACTACCAGCTGCATATTTAACAGGCGTAAGGACAAAGTACATTGATAATGAAAAATGTGTCGTGACTGTTAAACATAAATGGATAAATCAAAATCCTTTTAATTCCATGTTTTGGGCTGTTCAAGGAATGGCTGCTGAATTAACTACCGGTGCTTTAATGATGGCAAAAATTAAAGAAAGTGGTAAAAACATATCCATGTTAGTAGCAAATAATAATGCCACTTTTACAAAAAAAGCTACTGGTCGAATTACTTTTGTTTGTTATGAAGGCAAAAAAATTGATGATGCTATTTTAAAAACAATTAAAACCGGAGAAGGACAGACTATTTGGATGGAAGCAGTTGGAACAAATGCTGAAGGTGTTCAAGTTTCAAAATTTAATTTTGAATGGACTATCAAAATTAAAAATTAAGTTTTATGTAACAATCTTTTTAATAAATCAACCTATAATCTAATCAACAAAACAATATAATATGATAGCACACGAGATAGATTATCATCTGTATGGTGAAGAAATGCAGTATGTTGAAATTGAACTGGATCCACAAGAAGGTGTTGTAGCTGAAGCAGGTAGTTTCATGATGATGGAAGACGGCATTAACATGGAAACCATTTTTGGAGATGGTTCAAATAAAAATGAAGGATTTCTTGGTTCCATTTTAGGAGCGGGAAAACGTATACTTACGGGCGAAAGCTTATTTATGACGGTTTTTTATAATAATGTTTCAATGAGGCGTAAAATATCGTTTGCATCTCCATATCCTGGAAAAATCATTCCAATAGATTTGACTGAATTTGGTGGTAAGTTTATTTGCCAAAAGGATGCCTTTTTATGCGCAGCTAAAGGAGTGAGTATTGGAATAGAATTTAGTAAACGACTAGGAAGAGGTCTTTTTGGAGGTGAAGGATTTATAATGGAGAAGCTGGAAGGCGACGGAATGGCTTTTATTCATGCGGGAGGTACTATGTCGAAAAAGATTTTACAACAAGGAGAAATTTTACGTGTTGATACTGGATGTATAGTTGGGTTCACGCAACAAGTTGATTATGATATAGAGTTTATAGGTGGTATAAAAAACACCATTTTTGGAGGAGAAGGCTTATTTTTTGCTAAACTTCAAGGACCTGGAACAGTGTATATTCAGTCATTGCCTTTTAGTAGATTAGCCGGTCGTGTATTGGCTTCAGCACCTCAGGGTGGCGGTAAGCAAAAGGGAGAAGGAAGTATTCTTGGTGGACTTGGTCGGATAATTGACGGTGACAATAGGTTTTAATGTGTAATATTTTAATTAAACATAGAATAATAACAATATTTTCATTATTTTAGAGTTATCAATTTAATTAATCCGCCTAAAAAATAGTTATACTTTAGTGATTTTTCAACCAAAAATTTTGAGTTAAATTATGGCAAGAGCAATGTTAGAGTACACCAAAACAATACTGCATAAAGTTAGTTTTGATGTAACACTATTCTGCAAGGAAGTACAAAAGGCAGTTCAAAGATTATTGCCTTATGAAATTGAAGAACTTAAATTGTTTATTCTTTCGTTAGTACAGCAGAATCCAAAATTAAATCAATCTTTAATTTATTTAAATGCATAAAAAAAAGAGCGACTTTAAGTCGCTCTTTTTTATTTAGATAAAGGACTGATTATTTCAACATTTTGAAATGCAATAGCGCCTCGTATTATTCCCGAAATAACACTTTGCAGCGCTTCAATTATTTGCATTTTTAGTTCACTTTTATGATAAATTAGGCTTACTTCGCGGGCTGGAGTTGGCTCTTCAAAATAATGTAAATTTTGTTTTTCATTCTCCTTGATGTCTAGGGTATGTAAATATGGTAATAGGGTCATTCCTAAACCTTCGTTTGAGAGTTTTATTAGTGTTTCAATACTTCCACTTTCTATTTGAAATTTATCTTCAGTATTATTTTTAAAAGCTTTACAAAGGTTTATAACACCATCTCGAAAACAATGACCGTCCTCTAATAATAACATGTCATTGATATCTAAATCGGATACTGCAATCTTTTTATTTTGGTGCAATCGGTGACCACCTGGTATATAACTTACAAATGGTTCATAAAATAGTACACGTTCCTTTATAGTTTCTAGCTCTAATGGGGTTGATACAATGGCAGCATCTAAATGTCCGTCATTTATTCTTGAGATAATCTCATCCGTTGTTAGTTCCTCTATTTTAAGTTTAACTTTTGGATGTTTTTTTATGAAATTTTTTAAAAACATTGGTAATAGAGTTGGCATAATAGTAGGTATAATACCTAATTTAAATTCTCCACCTATAAATCCTTTTTGTTGATCTACAATATCTTGAATTCTATTGGATTCATTAACAATATTTCTTGCTTGGGATACTATTTTTCTTCCAACATCTGTAAGTTCTATTGGTTTTTTAGAACGATCAAAAATTAAAATATCAAGCTGGTCTTCAAGTTTTTGAATTTGCATGCTTAACGTTGGTTGTGTTACAAAACACTTTTCGGCTGCTTTAGTAAAATTTTGGTATTCAGCAACTGCCAATACATAAGATAATTGTGTTATTGTCATGAGCTTATATTTTAAGTATAAAAGTATAAAACTATCAATAAAATTTATAATATAAGATGTTAATTATAGATTAAATAAGTCGTTATAAAAAAAACTTTTTTTCTCAATGCAAACACTTTCAAGTATGATTAAAAATTTCTATTGTAATTTTAATCACTCCAAAAATATTAACTTAATTTTGAAGCATGTTTTATACTATTGATGTATTAGGTACTATAGCTTTTGCTATTTCTGGAGTTCTTGTTGCAATCAATAAGAAAATGGATTTATTCGGTATTCTTATTATTGGTTTTGTTACAGCCGTTGGAGGTGGAACTCTAAGAGATATTTTAATTGGTCAAACCCCAGTTAGTTGGATGAAAGACATTACCTATACTTATGTTATTTTGGGGTCTGGAATTTTTGCGATAGTATTTCGAAATTATATAAATTACTTAAGAACTTCTTTATTTCTATTCGATACCATTGGGATAGGTTTATATACTGTTGTTGGAATTGAAAAAGGTATACATGCGGGGCTTCATCCATTAATTTGTATTGCCTTGGGAACAATCACAGCTTCTTTTGGAGGGGTTATACGAGATATTTTATGTAATGAAATACCTGTAATTTTTAGAAAGGAAATTTATGCAACTGCCTGCATAATTGGTGGAATTGCATATTTTTTAATTATTAAATTTCCCTTAGATAATAATTTTGTTTTCTTGCTTTCTGCAGGAATAGTAATAATTATTAGAATATTGGCGGTAAAATTTAAAATTGGATTGCCTACGGTATATAAAATTAATTTATAATTTCAGCTTTTCGAATATATACATTGCGAAGAGGCCAATCGGCTTCATCTGTTTTTACAGCAGCTATTTTATCCACCACATCCATACCGTTAATTACTTTTCCAAAAATGGTATAATCTCCATCTAAAAAATGCGAACCACCTTGCTGCTGTATAATAAAAAATTCAAAGGGAGATGCTAATTTATACGGATTATCAATCTCACCACTCGGCATAGAAATTACCCCTCTTTCATGTGTGAAACCTCTTTTTGTATCGGTTGGCAATAAATACCTTCCTATGGCATCGCGTTTTCGTGCAGTTTTTTTATCATCACTATTACCACCTTGAATTATAAAATTGTCAATCACCCTGTAAAATTGTGTATTATCAAAGTAGCCTCTTTTAGTAAGATAAATAAAATTTGCTCTATGAAACTTAGTTTCGTTATACAATAGAATGTCTATTTTACCAAAATCGGTTGTAAGGCGGACTTTATTTTCTTTATGCTTTTTATCGTATACTAAAAAGAATTCCATGGCATTTTTTAAACCATCTAATACAGGGTATTCATTAGAATTATTTTCTAAAGAGTCTTTTTTAACTTTGGTTTTTTCTATTGAAGATTCGGTATTCTGTCGTTTAATTTTCTTTTTAGTTTGTTTATCTTCACAATTTAAAAGTAAAATGAATACAATCAATAGCCATGCAATTCTCATAGAATGAATTTTGATGAATTTTTAATTAGAATTTCAAAAATAAAAAATATACCGCTTCCAGCCGAAGTATCTCAGTTTAAAATGGCACCTCCATTTAGAAAAGAACTACTTCAAAAGAATAAAGAAGCTATTAAATACGCTAAAAAAGCAGGTGTACTGGCTCTATTTTATCCTGATATAACACAACAAACAAAGTTAGTGCTAATTCTTAGAAAAAGCTATGAAGGAGTTCATTCTGCACAAGTTGGGTTTCCAGGCGGTAAACTTGAATTAAATGATGAATCGCTTGAACATGCAGCTGTTAGGGAAACGTATGAAGAAATTGGTGTTCCTGTTCATGATATAAAAGTTATAACTCAATTAACAGAAGTTTATATACCTCCAAGTAATTTTTATGTTCAGCCTTATTTAGGGTTTTCAATTAATACACCAAACTTTATTAAAGATGAAAATGAAGTAGAAGCTATTATTGAAATTCCTTTTGATCATTTTATTGATGATGAGATGGTTATATTAAAAAGAGTTTCCACATCTTATAATGTTGAGGTTGAGGTGCCTGCATTTTCTTTAAATGGTCATGTTGTTTGGGGGGCTACTGCAATGATTTTAAGTGAAATTAAAGACCTCCTAAAACAATTGCTGTAATTTATAGTTTTATTACATTTGTAAAAACTAACTAATTGAAGCGTGATTTATGGCGTTGTTTAAACGAAATCCATTTGGACATATTCTTATTTTAAAAAAGTGGCTCATTAGAATTTTGGGAGCGATTACTCATCAGCGTTTCCGTGGCTTTAATGAACTACAAATTGAAGGTTCAGAAATAATTAAAAATTTACCGCCTACTAACGTATTATTTATATCCAATCATCAAACATATTTTGCTGATGTGGTTGCCATGTTTCATGTGTTTAATGCAAGTTTAAGTGGTAGGCAAGACTCTATTAAAAATGTAGGGTATTTATGGAATCCAAAATTAAACATCTATTACGTTGCGGCAAAGGAAACTATGAAAGCTGGTTTATTGCCAAAAATTTTGGCCTATGTTGGATCTATAAGTATTGAACGTACATGGAGAGCAGAAGGGCAGGATGTTAATAGGCAAGTTAGAATGAGTGATATCTCAAACATTGGTAAAGCATTAGATGATGGATGGGTAATAACGTTTCCACAAGGAACTACCACACCTTTTAAACCCATTAGAAAAGGAACCGCCCATATTATAAAGCGTTACAAACCTATTGTAATTCCAATCGTTATAGATGGATTCAGAAGATCATTTGATAAAAAGGGATTAAGAATAAAAAAGAAAAATATCCTCCAGTCTATGGAAATAAAAGCACCTTTGGAAATAGATTATGATAATGAGACTACTGAGGAAATTGTTACTAAAATAGAATATGCCATTGAACAACATCCTTCCTTCTTAAAGGTTGTTTCTCAAGAGGAGATTGAAGCTCAGGAAGCACTTAATAAGCTTCGTCATTGGAAAAAAGGAAAATCTTAGATTATTAATTTTTAAAATCAATTTAAAGTTTCGAGAATAACTCTTTTCAGTTCAATCTTTAAAATAAGATTTAAACTTCTGTTGTAGTATCAAAAATAAAGGACAATAAGTGAAAGTTTGTATTGCAGAAAAACCAAGTGTTGCTCGCGAAATAGCTTCTGTTTTAGGAGCAAATATAAAGCGAGATGGATATTATGAAGGTAATGGATATGCAGTAACTTATACATTTGGCCATTTGTGTACTCTTCTTGAGCCTCATGATTATAAATCCTATTGGAAAAGCTGGGATTTAAATAATTTACCGATGTTGCCCGATAAGTTTGAAACTAAAGTAGTTGCAAATTCAGGTATTCAAAAGCAGTTTAAGATTGTAAAAAGCTTGTTCGATAAAGCAGAATTAGTAATTAATTGTGGTGATGCCGGGCAAGAAGGGGAGCTTATACAACGCTGGGTCATGCATCAGGCTAATTACAAAGGTGAAGTAAAGCGATTATGGATTTCTTCTTTAACAACGGAAGCTATAAAGGATGGTTTTGATAAACTAAAACCTTCAAAAAATTATGATAATTTATTTTATGCGGGATTTTCCAGAGCTATTGGTGACTGGTTATTAGGCATGAATGCTACTAGACTATATACGGTTAAACACGGCGGATATAAACAAGTTTTGTCTGTTGGACGTGTACAAACACCAACTTTAGCAATGGTTGTTAACCGTTTTAAAGAAATTGAGAATTTTATTCCGCAACCCTACTGGGAATTACAAACATTATATCGAGATACCTTGTTTAGTTATGAGGATGGAAGGTTTTTGAAGAAAGAAGATGGTGAGGTTTTAGCAAATAAAGTAAAAGAATGTGATTTTCAAATTATATCCGTTGATAAAAAAAGAGGAAATGAATACGCTCCTAAATTATTTGATTTAACTGGTTTACAGGTGTATTGTAATACCCGATTTGGTTTTTCGGCAGATGAAACTTTAAAAATAGTTCAAACTTTATATGAACAAAAAGTAGTTACGTATCCAAGAGTAGATACTACTTTTTTGCCAAATGACGTGTATCCTAAGGTTCCAGGGATACTTCAAAAGTTGACCCAATATTCTAAATTAACGGCTCCACTTTTAGGCAAAAAAATAAAAAAATCATCTAAAGTATTTAATGATAAAAAAGTTACAGACCATCATGCCATCATTCCAACAGGAATGCAATCTAGTTTGCAATTTAATCAGCAGCAAGTATATGACATTATAGTAAAACGATTTATTGCGGTTTTTTATGAAGATTGTCAGGTATCGAATACCGTTGTTCTAGGAAGTGCCGCTGAGGTTATATTTAAAACAACCGGTAAAGAAATATTAAAAAAAGGATGGCGTGTTGTTTTTGAAGGATTAGATAATAAAACAGAGGGGTCTAATGGCTTACCTACTTTTGTTAAAGGGGAAAAAGGGCCACACGAGCCTTCGTTTTTAGAAAAGGAAACCAAGCCCCCTAATCAGTTTACAGAAGCCTCATTGTTAAGAGCAATGGAAACAGCAGGTAAACAAGTGGATGATGATGAATTACGAGAAATAATGAAGGAAAATGGCATAGGGCGCCCCTCAACAAGAGCAAATATTATTGAAACACTGTTTAGGCGTAAATATATTATTAGAAATAAAAAGCAAGTGTTGCCAACATCGGCGGGTATTCAATTAATTGACACCATACAAAATGAGTTATTAAAATCTGCAGAATTAACTGGGGTGTGGGAAAAGCAATTAAAAGACATTGAAAAAGGAGATTATGGAGTCAATACTTTTATTTCTAACATGAAAAAAATGGTGGAAGAATTGGTTTACGAAGTGAGAAGTGAAACTAAAGGCGCTAATATATCTTATGTGCAATCAACGAAAAACAAGGTAGTCAAAAAAATAGATAATAAAGCTGATGGTATTGTGAATGAAAAGTGTCCAAAATGCAGGCAAGGAGATCTTATTAAAGGAAAATTAGCCTATGGCTGCAGTGCTTATAAAACAGGTTGTGATTTTGTGCTGCCGTTTAGCTTTCAAGATAAAAAAATTTCTGAGAAACAATATCTTAGATTGCTTCAAAAAGGGTCAACCGTTAATATAAAGGGCTTTAAAACCGATTCAGGTACTGTGGAAGGTTTAATTCGATTTGATTCTCATTACAAACTGGTTTTAGAACCTAAGAAGCAGGCTGAAAAGACGAAACCTAAAGAATTAAGCTGTCCAAAATGTAAAAAAGGTGTTATAATAAAAGGTAAAATGGCTTACGGCTGCAGTAATTATAAATCTGGCTGCGATTTTAGAATGTCTTTTGATGTGGTTCGTGATAAAATTGGTGGACAAAAAGCAACTAAAGACCTTGTTTATAATATCTTAAATGGAAAAATTTAATTCTCCGCATCGACATTTTATTATCTATAAACCTTATGGTTATTTAAGTCAGTTTTACAGCAATGCCAAAAAGGAGCAAAAGAAAAATTTTTTAGGCTTATTGTTCGATTTTCCGAGTAATACCATGGCTATTGGTCGACTGGATGAAAAATCGGAAGGCTTGTTGCTAATTACTACCGATGGTAAAATGAGTGATTTTATCAATAGCCAAAAGGTAGATAAAGAATATTATGCACAAGTAAATGGAGATATTAATGAAGAAGCCATTCGAAAATTGGAAGAGGGAGTTGAAATTGGATTTGAAGGAAAAAAATATATAACTAATCCTTGCAAGGTTAATAAATTGAAAGAGCTGCCAGATTTGCCACAAAGACAAAAAAAGATAAGAGATAGCAGGCATGGCCCCACTTCGTGGATTTCTGTAATACTTAATGAAGGCAAATTTCGTCAAGTTCGTAAAATGACTTCTGCAGTAGGGTTTCCAACCTTACGATTGGTAAGAGTTAGAGTTGGAGATATCCAATTAGATAGTATGGATATTGGTGAAGTAATTGAAGTAGATAATTTTAATTTATAACTCTAATTTTTTTAATTCTTTATAATTTCTATTTAGCCTTTTTAATAATAGCCCATAAAGTAGTTTATAAAACAGCCATACAGCAACAATTAAAAATGCCGTAACCCCTATAACAATAGCATAAGCTACTATTATTTGTTTGTTGTTAAAATGAGATATTGTATTTTCTAATTTAGGGTCATTTATAATGGCGAAATACAAGCCTACAAGCATGGATACAAATGCCATAACTAAATTATAAATTACATAGTATTTAATAACTCTACGAGTTTTTAGGATACTTTCCATTAATTTTTTAGCATTATCTGTTGCCGAAATTGCTTTGTGTGCTTTGAACAAAAGATATATAAATAATAAAATAACACCATAGCTGAGAGCGGTTAACGCTACAAAAACATAATCATTACTATACACAGCATCCAATCGTTCTCTATAGCTATCAGATGAAAAATAGGGGATAGTATTAATTAATATCCAAAATACTAATTCACCAACACTTATATAAAATAAGGTTTTGGCAATAGAAGAGGATTTCTTCTGCAATATGGGGTAAATCTCATTGGCTGAGAGTTTCTTGTAGGTTGAACCTTCCTTACCCCAATCTTTTTTTAATAATTCTAATTCATCCATACGTTTACGGATTAAGAATGGTTTTTAATTTAGTTTTTATTCGATTCATTTTCACACGTGCATTAACTTCACTAATACCCATTGTTTCACTTATTTCTCTATAATCTTTATCTTCTAAATACAAAAAGATAAGAGCCTTTTCAATGTCATTTAATTCATGTACTGCTTTGTATAGTGTTTTTAATTGTTGTTCCTCTGTATCATCATAAACCTCTGCCCTTATTTTAAAGGCAATGCCTTCAAAATCTTGAGTGATTATTGAACGTTTTGATTTTCTATATAATGTAATGGCTGTATTTAATCCAACTCTATACATCCAAGTACTGAATTTAGAATCACCACGAAACTTAGGATAGGCCTTCCATAATTGAATGGTGATTTCCTGAAATAAATCGTTATGTGCATCATAATTATTGGTGTATAAACGACACACCTTATGAATTATATTTTGATGCTTTTCAAGCAATTCAACAAAACTATGTTCTAGTTCCTTCTTCAATTTTAATAGTTAGTTATTTGTAAGTAGTATAAAAAATAAAATTGTTACAGAGCGGTGAATATTATATTTAATAAATAATTCTTTTTTAAGAATACTAAACTACGTTTGTTTTTTTGAATTCTTTGTTTAAAGACTCTAATATTAGGATTTTTTTCTATTGCTTTTTAAGTCCCAAAATAATAAAAAACTGAGCAATTGCATAAGTAGTCATAATCCCAATTCGAGAGTAAGGTATAGGATTGTAAAATTTGTTAATTGCTAATAAACTATCAGATAAAATAAATAATAGAGCCCCTATAAAAACTAAAATAAAACTAATTTTTGAAACCCTTTCTTGTCGCAAAAAAGCAGTTACCCCCATCGTCAAAATAGCAATCATGTAAACAATAACTGGAATTAATAATTTTTCTAATCCATCCTTCAAAAAATAAAATAAAATAATGGCATAAATAGATAAAAAAAGAACAACTGTTATTATGTTTTTAGAGGAATTTCTTTTTTTTAAAAAGACTATAATATAAAATATATGGGCTGTTAAAAACGCCAATAATCCTCCAATAAAGAAGAGGCTGTTAATTTCTGTAAACATCAAAGAAATATCGCCTAATAAAGAAAACACTAAAGCTGTTAGAATAAGTTGTTTTGTTTTAACATTATCCAGAGGATTTTGAATTAAAAAAAACACAATAAGAGAACCTACTAATAATGGTTTTGTGAAATAATGGAACGACGTAAAATTAGTCGTGTTTTCAAAAATTAATTCTAAAATAAGTATTACAGTGTATGTTATTCCAAAAAAGAATTCAAATAGGTGTTGTTTTTGTCTCATGATGTCAAATATATTCAATTCATCATTAAATATTTACAGTTCGGTTAGTAATAGTTTTTCAATAATTACTAATTAGTCAATTTTGTTCCATAATTAAATCAATCAAATCAATTCAGTAAAATCATGAAATCTTTTTTATTAAGTTTTTGTTTAATCATATCAAATCTCCTATTCAGTCAATCACAAATTAGTGGTAAAGTAGTTGATGAAAAAGGGGTGAGTATTACTGGGGCCAACGTTTATTTGCAAGGAACTTACGATGGTAGTACCACAAATGAAAATGGTGAATTTTCTTTTAGGACCAATGAAATAGGTACTCAGACTTTAATCGTTTCTTATGTTTCTTATGAAACTTATACAATGGTTAGTCAGATTACATTGATGAAAGATTTAACCGTAAAACTTAGAGAAGATGTCAATACACTTGATGCTGTAGTTCTTTCTGCCGGAACATTTCAGGCAGGAGATAATAGTAAAGTAAATGTACTAAAACCATTAGATGTTGTAACAACTGCAAGTGCATTAGGCGATTTTGTAGGAGCTCTACAAACCTTACCAGGTACCACTACTGTGGCTGAAGACGGAAGATTATTTGTTAGGGGAGGTGAAGCAGAAGAAACCCAGATATTTATTGATGGTATTCGTGTTTTTACCCCATATACGCCAACTACTAATAATTCGCCAACAAGAGGGCGGTATTCACCATTTTTATTTGACGGAATTACCTTTTCAACGGGAGGGTATTCTGCCGAATATGGTCAGGCCTTATCTAGTGTATTATTATTAAATACTATCAATGAACCAGATCAGGATAAAACAGATATTGGTATTATGAGTCTTGGGGCTTCCCTTGGAAATACTCAAAAATGGAGCAATAGTTCATTAAGTGCCAATGCCTCATATATTAACTTGGCACCTTATAACGAAATATTTCCAAGTAGAAATAATTGGATTAAACCTTATGAAACCTTTTCAGGAGAAGCGGTGTATCGAAATAAGTTTAATTCTGGCTTATTAAAACTTTATACTGCTTTTGATGCTACTAATTTTGAGTTAACCCAAGAAGATATTAATTTACCAGAAGGTGTACATTTTAAATTGAATAATAACAATCTTTATTTTAATGGTTCATATCAAGGTGATTTAAATAATACTTGGGATGTATTTGCAGGGTTAAGCTACACGCTTGGTAATAATGACTTAAAAATTACTGATATGCTTATTAACGATAGGGAAACTGCAGTACATGCCAAACTTAAGTTTAAAAAGCGTTTTAACAACCGTTTAAAACTTAATTTCGGGACTGAATATTTAGCACTTCATTTTGAAGAAAAATTTTCAGACTTGAATCCTGGGACTGAAATTTATGGGTATAATGATAATATCACAGCAGCGTTTGTTGAAGCAGATATATTTTTATCAAAGGAAATAGCATTTAAACCTGGATTAAGATTAGAATATAGTGAATTGTTTAAGACAGTTGATCTAGCACCTAGACTTTCAATTGCCTATAAAACATCTAAAACTAGTCAGCTTTCTTTAGCATATGGTAATTTTTATCAAAATCCAAACAGTAATATTTTAAAGTTCACTCAAGATTTGAGACCACAAAACACGTTGCATTATATCTTAAATTATCAGTACAATGCCGATCGTAAAATATTTAGAACCGAAGTTTATTATAAAGAATATAAACATTTAGTAAAATACGATACTGAGTTTGCTCAATTTGACAGCAATTTTAATAGCAATGGATTTGGTTTCGCAAAAGGTATTGATTTCTTTTGGCGAGACAGTAATAGCATAAAAAATATAGACTATTGGATAAGCTATTCTATTTTAGATACCAAACGCGATTACAATAATTATCCATATGAGGCACAACCTAATTTTGCCAACACCCATAATATTTCTTTAGTTGGTAAGTATTGGATAAATGACTGGAGAAGCCAATTAGGATTTAGTTATACATTTGCGTCTGGAAGAACTTATACAAATCCTAACACGACTGGTTTTTTAAATGAAAAAACAAAACCATATAATAGTTTAAGTGTGAATTGGGCTTATTTAATTAGTCCGCAAAAAATATTATATGCATCCGTGAATAATGTACTAGGATTTAAAAATATTAATGGTTATCAATATGCAAATAGCCCAAATGCCGATGGTTTTTTTGATAGACGCACTTTGCAACCGGCGGCCGATCAGTTCTTTTTTGTTGGGTTTTTCTGGACCATTAGTGAAGACAAAAAAAGTAATCAGTTAGATAAACTTTAAGTTTTAAATCCCTAAATTTAAACAGGTTAATTAGTTGGATTACATTGTTTTATAATTATAAAACAATGTAATTGCCATTTCAAATACATGACAAAAATCATTTTTTTTGACGGGATTTTCAAGTAACTTTAGATTATAATATTAAGACATACTGTTATGTTAACCAAGAAAAATCCACAAGTAGAAATTGGTCGAAATAGTAGTTTGTATTTTGCAATTGGATTGAATATTATGTTATTCACTTCATGGCAATTATTGGAGTATAAAACCTACGATAAAGATGAAATAGCTATTGATTTAGTAAGTATGGATGAGGTATTCGAAGAAGAAATACCCATAATTAATGTCAATGCACCCCCTCCACCGCCACCTCCAGTAGCTATTCAAGAATCAATTAAAGTTGTTGAAGATGTTGTTGAAATTGAGGAAACAATAATTGAAAGTACAGAAACAAATCAGAATGATAAAATTGCCCCAGTGATTGCTGTTGCAGATGTTGATGTTGAAAGCGTTGAAGAAGATGTGGAAGTTCCATTTTCCATAATTGAAGAAATACCTGTGTTTCCAGGTTGTGAAAAAGGTACAAAAATCGAAAAAAGAAATTGCTTTCAATTAAAAATGGAAGAACATGTGGCCAGAAATTTCAGATATCCAGAACAGGCATTAGATCTTGGAATACAAGGTAAAGTATTTGTGGTATTTGTAATTGATGCAAATGGTTTTGTTTCAGGTATTCGTTCAAGAGGTCCAGACAAAATATTAGAAAAAGAAGCAGAGCGGATTATACAGTTATTACCAAAAATGACTCCTGGAAAACAAAGAGGTAAACCTGTAAAAGTTCCGTATAGTGTACCAATAGTATTTAGGTACATGGCTAGTTAATTTATAAATAGTAATTTTTATATTTATTATATACTGGTTTCAAAAAACTACCTTAAATCTAAATTGGAAATTAAGGTGGTTTTTGAATTTTAATTCTGTAATTAACATCTCGTCCTGAAAAAATGACAATTCGGTTAGTCTCTTTTTAAATTAACATTTTCCTCTTAGATATTTGCTGTGTAATTTAAAAACAACCATTATGCAAAAATTAGTTATTATTTTAATCGCATTTATAACAAGTATTATCAGTGCGCAATCAAATTATGAAATAGGAATGCAAAAAGCTTTCGAACTTTGGGGAAGCAATAATCCTATTGAGGCGTCTAATATGTTTGAACGTATTGCTAATGCAGAGCCAGATAATTGGCTACCTGCTTACTATGCAGCTCAAGTTAATATTGTAAACAGTTTTAGTTTGAAAGATGAAAAACTGTTAACTGCACAATTAAAGAATGCACAGAATTTAATAAATGATGCGACGGCAATTTCAAAAAATAATCCAGAAATTTTAGTGCTTCAAGCTTTGTTATACACTGCGTGGGTTGCTTATGATGGTGCTACTTATGGAATGACGATGTCGCCTAAAGTTGAGGCTATTTATGCACAGGCCGAACAAATTGCACCCGAAAATCCTAGAGTTGTTTATTGTAAAGCGGAATGGGGTATTGGAGGAGCAAAATATTTTGGTCAAGACACTAAGCCATTTTGTAAAGATCTCGAAAGATCGTTAGAACTTTTTGCTAACTTTAAGCCAGAATCTCCTTTTCATCCAAATTGGGGTAAAGAGCGTGTGTTAATGCTTTTAGAGTCTTGTAAAGAGTAATAAGTTTAGTAATTAAATCATAATATGACAAAATCTGTTAAAAATATCATTATAACTTTCATTATTGGTTGTGTCGTTTTTATAATTGGAAACCTATTATCTGGAGGGTTCGATTATGATAACATTACTGAGTTTTTAATAGATTTTGCTTTTTATCAATTATATTCTTTTGTTTTGGGATACTCAAATATGTACTATTTCGACTATTTAGAACAAATTAAATGGAAAAAGGAAGATAGATTTAAACGCATTATTATAGGTATTCTTGGCTCAACAGTTATTACATTAATGGGACTGTTTATTCTCAGGGCCTTAACTAATATTTTAGTTAACGGAATGACCTTTTCAGAATTCATACAACACGAACAGATTAAATATTACCAATTTGGATTATGGATAACGTTAACAATTGTAATAGTTTTTCACTTCATTTATTTTTATAATAAATACCAACAAAATAAAATTAAAGAGCAGAAAGTTATTGCAGGCACTGCAAGTGCAAAGTTCGATGCTTTAAAAAATCAGTTAGACCCACATTTTCTTTTTAATAGTTTGAATGTGCTAACCAGTTTAATTGAAGAAAACCCAGAAAACGCGCAAAAGTTTACTACGTCTTTATCAAAAGTATATAGATATGTTCTAGAACAAAAAAATAAAGAATTAGTTACGGTAGATGAAGAGTTGGAGTTTGCGAAAACCTATATGTCGTTACTTAAAATGCGGTTTGAAGATAGTATAATTTTCGAAATTCCAGAGCACGCAACTAACCCTGAAAGTAAAGTGGTACCCTTGTCTTTACAGTTATTATTAGAAAATGCAGTAAAGCACAATATGGTTACAACGAGCAAGCCATTACACATTAAAATTTATGAAGATAATGGCAATTTAGTGGTTGAAAATAATTTACAGCCTAAACAAATAGTAAAAAAGGGTAGTGGTGTTGGTTTAGAAAACATCAAGCAACGCTATAACTTGTTATCCAATAAAAACGTCTATATCAATCAACAATCAAGTAGTTTTTCGGTTGCCATACCAATGCTTACAAAACAAATATCAAGTATGAGAACAGAAACAGCATCTAAAATAGACGATAGTTATTTAAGGGCACGTAAACATATTGACGACCTTAAAGAATTTTATTATGGCATCATTTCATATTGTGTAGTCATACCATTTTTAATTTATATAAATTACAGAACGTATTGGGGTTTTCAATGGTTCTGGTTCCCTATGATTGGTTGGGGAATAGGCATCATTATAAACGCTTTCAAGGTGTATGTAAGTGATGGTGTTTTTGGACGCAATTGGGAGGAACGTAAAATTAAGCAATATATGGGTACTGATGATGATCAAGACACACGTTGGAAATAAAAATTTAATATTATGAGAACACAATCAAACCACAACAAGGAAAGCGACTACATAAGAGCTCGAAAACAAGTTGAAGAATTAAAAGGATTTTATTACAATCTAATATCATATATTTTGGTTATTCCATTTCTAATTTTCATTAATTATAAAACGTCATGGGAATTTCAATGGTTTTGGTTTCCACTTTTTGGCTGGGGCATGGGCTTATCGTTCCACGCTTACCATGTTTTTGTAAATAACGGATTCTTAGGAAAGAAATGGGAAGAGCGTAAAATTGAGGAATTTATGCGCGATGAAGAACAAAACCGTTGGCAATAACCAATAATGTTAAACTCAAAATTTCATATTATGACAAATTATAATATAGATAATAAGGAAAAAGATAAAGACGAATTTTATCGCGAAGAAGCTTATATAAGGGCTCAAAAAAAAGTAAAAAAAATCATAGGTTTCTATTGGCATTTGGCATCTTATGTCATTGTAAATTTATTTTTAATATTTTTTGTAGGAACACATAGTGGTAACTTCTGGAGTTTTGGAACCTTTTCAACCGCCATTTTTTGGGGAATAGGATTATTTTTTCATTTCTTTAGTGTATTTGGACCCGATTTTATGTTTGGTAAAAATTGGGAACAACGTAAAATAAAGGAGTTTATGGATAAAGATAAAAAGAACTGGAAAAAGTAATTTGGGCGTTCCTTTCAGGCCGCGCTTTTTGTTAAATCTTTTTTTCATACTTCAAAAAAGGATATCACTGCAATCGCTAACGCAAAATGGACATTAAAAAAATGAATGTAATTATTATTGAAGACGAAAAGCCATCTGCTAGACGCTTACAGCGTATGTTAGGTAATTTGCAAATTAATGCAAACACCATGTTGCATTCTGTAGAAGAAAGTATCCAGTGGTTTAATAATAATGAGCATCCAGATTTAATTTTTTTAGATATTCAGTTAAGCGATGGTCTGTCTTTTGAAATTTTTGAAGAAATAGATATTAAAAGTGCTGTTATTTTTACCACCGCCTTTGATGAGTATGCGCTGCAAGCCTTTAAGCTTAATAGTATAGACTATTTATTAAAACCAATTGATGAAACGGATTTAAAAAAATCCTTAGAAAAATATCAGGAGCGGTTACCCCAAAAACAAGCTGTTACTCTGGATTTTAATGATATAAAAAAATTATTAGTAAATCCCATTGACCGCGAATATAAAAAGCGCTTTTCAGTAAAAGTTGGACAGCATTTAAAACTTATTAATACCGAAGATATTGAGTGTTTTTATAGTGAAAATAAAGGGACTTATTTATATACAAGTGAAGGTAGAAATTATTTAATAGATACTACATTAGAGCTTTTGGAAGAAGAGCTAGAACCGCAAACTTTTTTTAGAATAAATCGTAAGTTTTTTGTAAATATAAATGCCATAAAAGACATGGTAAGTTATACTAATTCACGTTTACAAATAAAATTAAACTCCTATAAAGACGAAGAGGTAGTAGTGGCTCGAGA
>JAHEDS010000031.1 GCA_024641135.1 Flavobacteriales bacterium | reverse complement strand
AAAATAATTTACTTAGCTTTTAACTTTCGGTTCATAATGCCGACCAAATCATTTCGGATTGCAAATATACAATCCTTTTTAAATTTAGCAAGCATAAATAATAAAAATATTATTGCTCAATACTATTAGCTTTAAAATATTCTAACTCCCTATTTACAAAGCTAATTGTTAGCTCAATAGGGTTGCAACACACTTCACAATCTTCAATATATTTTTGGTTAGAAACAGAAATATCTAACATCATAGAAATCTTTTCCCAACAATAGGGACAAATAAAAAAATGCTCCTTCACACTATCTAAACAAAAAAACAGGTAACATATTATATATGTTACCTGTTTTAAAAAAGGTTTTATTTAATTCAAAAAAACTATTCTTTTTCTATATCCATCGTGGCAGTCGCACTTTGTATTTGTTGCAGTTGTATTAAACTTGGTGGATTTTTTCCAGAAATACTAATATACTCTTCATTTAATTTATTATCACTTACCATAATAGTATTTAATTTCTGCAAATTCATAAATGCTAACGGTAAATCTCCTGTTAATTGATTATTGGATAATATTAATTCTTCTAAATTTTTTAGTTGTGCAATTTCTACAGGTATTTCACCTTCTAATTTATTATCCATTAAACTTAATTTCTGCAATTGAGCTAATACTTTTATATCCTGTGGAATTTTTCCAGTTAAATAATTACTTCCCAACAAAAGTTCTTTTAAACTAGTTAGTTCCATTAAGGTTTTAGGTAATTCTCCTGAGAATTTATTACTATAAAGTTTTAAATATTCTAATTTTTTTAATTCACCTAATTCATTCGGGATAGTACCTTCAAAGTTATTCATAAATAACTCTAATGAGGTTAATTCTTTTAAATTACTTATTGAAGTTGGTAACGTACCATTTAATTTATTAAAACCTAAGTTGATTTTTCTTAAGTTTACTAAATCACCTATTTCTTGAGGCAAAGACCCTTCAAGATTATTAAACTGAAGATTTAATTCTACAATCTGGTTGTTTTCAATTTTTACACCATACCAAGAATCTTCAGAGGCATTTATATTCCAAGTAGCATTCCAACCTTGTCCATTTGTTGAATTATACAAAGCAATTAGTGCCTCCTTTTCTTTAGGCGATACATTGGCAAAAGAGAGAGTAGAAACTAAAAATAGCAACAGTAAATGGTTAAGTGTTTTCATAGTCGAATAAATTTGGGATTAATTCTTTAACGAAAGTAGCTGAAAAGTGGTTTAAAAGCTATTTTATTCGATGAAATACGTCTTATTTTAACATTTGCTATTCGACGAACTGCAAGTGCTTATAAAAATGATTGATTTACAAGTACAATTAGAAATTAATGTTTAATAGTTCTCCACTTAATTGAAGTAACTGTAATTCGGCTAATTTAGCCTGATATTTTGCAATGTTCCTACTTAATTCGGCATTACGCAAATTAAGCTGAGCCTGTCTAAATTCAATTGAATTAACCTGACCCAATTTAAATTTCTCTTGTGTTCTGTCAAAATTATTTTGAGAGGTAGCTATATTTTCTTCTCTGATTTTATAAATATTAAGTTTGTTCTGAAAATCATCCCACACATTATTAAAATCACCTTCAAGATTCACCAATAACTGCTCCTTTTGTAACTCTTGATTTTGTAAATTAATTTTAGCATTTTTTACTCTGGTTATGGTATTACCACCATCAAATAAATTCCAACTTAAATTTAAACCTCCAGATACTCCATTGTTCATAGATACAGCCAAAAATGATGCTGCATTATTATTGTTTTTGTTCCAGCCATAACTTCCACTTAGGCCAATAGTTGGCAAATAAGTTGATTTACCAGATTTTAAATCATAGCCACTTATTGTTATGCTTTTTTCAATTTGTAAAAGGGAAATATTTCTGGTTTTTGCTTTTTCAAAAAGATCTGCCTTATTATATAAAACATCAAATTGTATTTCAGTATTGACATCAAAATCTTCTTCTAAAACATTCCCGAAAACTACATTTAAATCACGTTTAGAATTTTTCAATTCCTGCCTTGAATTAATAAGATTAATACTATCGTTATTAATATCAACTTCTGCATTTAATACTGCTAATTTTGTGCTCTGACCATAATTAAACTGGTATTCGGCTCGCTTTAATCTATCATTTGAGATATCTAAGGTTTGTTTTAAAGCGACACCATTTTCTGTAATTTGAGCCACATTATAATAAATAGTAAATAATTGAAAAACTGTATTCTCAATAGTTTCTCTTACTTGGAGCTCGCTTAATTGGTATCTTTCTTGAAGTTGTTTATAATCATAGCTTCTACCCAAACCATCAAACAAAACATAATTTAAATTAACAGATGCATTATAACGAGAGCTTTCTGCTCCATTTAAAATTGTGACAGTTCCATTTGAAAATTCAGCTTCAGTATTATCAACATTATAGGTCGCCCCTGCATTCCCGGTTACAGTAGGTAGAAACCCAGAATTTAAAATACTGGCATTATTTTTTGCAACTTCTAATTGATTGTTTGCCAATTTAATTCCATAATTATTTTCTAAAGCAAGTGAAACCGCCGCATTTGGGGTTAATACTTTTTGCTGTGCAAAGACATTAGAGACAACTAATATTATGCTTAAAAGGATTGTTTTATTCTTCATTTCCTTCAATTTGTTCTTTGATAGCGCGTTCAACTTCTTCTTTAGTAACAACATCACCTGTTGCCAACCATTTTGCATTCTTTTTAATACTATTACTGAATGATAAGAATAATGGCAGAAGCAGTAATGTTAAAATAGTAGCATATGCAATACCGAAAGAAATTGAAATTGCCATAGGCTTTAAAAATTGAGCCTGTCTACTTTTCTCCAGTAATAACGGTGCCAATCCAGCTATTGTGGTTAATGATGTTAAAAATATGGCACGAAAACGGGATTTTCCAGCATCTAATAGTGCTTGGTCAAATTTCATACCTTCCTTAAGGTTAGAATTAAATTTACCAATTAGTACTAGTCCATCATTCACCATAATCCCAATTAAAGCAATAATTCCTAATAATGATAAAATGTTGATAGGGAATCCTAAGATCCAATGGCCCCATGCCACAGCTGTTAAACTAAAAGGAACTAATAAGATTAATAAAATAGGCTGACTATAACTTCTAAACGTAAAGGCTATAGTTATATATATTAATAATAAAATAACACCGCCAGAACTTTTTAATGATTTGGATAATTTTGTTGCTTCCCTGTTTTGACCTTCAAAAGATGCCGAAATAGTTGGATATTTTGAATGAATCTCAGGGATAATGTCGGTTTTAATACTTTCTAAAATATCGGTTGCGCTAGAACCAGGGTTTTTTAAATCGGCAGTTACCTGAATTTCTCTTTGGCCCTCCAAATGATTTATAACTACATCTCCCCTTTCTATTGAATAAACAGCAATATCTTTTAAGGTAACGCGTTTACCAGAGGGAGTAACAATACGCATATCATCTAAATTATTGATAGACTCTCTATTACTTCTATCATAACGCACCCAAACTCTAATTTCATCCTGTCCACGTTGAAATCGTTGAGCCTGAACGCCAAAAAATCCAGAACGAACCTGATTCATTACAGACCTTAAATCCAGGCCTAGTAAATAAGCATTTTCTTTTAATGTGAGTCTAATTTCTTTTATTCCAACAGGGTCATTATCTGAAACATCCTTTAATAACGGATTGCTTTCCAAAGCCGTTTTTAATTCTACCTTGGCCGCTTTTAACTCAGAAATATTATTACTCAATAATGAAATAGAAACTGGATTGCCTCCAAAATTACCACCTGAGCCAAAAATTAAACGTTCTGCACCAATAACAGGGCCAACTAATTCCCGAAGTCTGTTAGCAACCAGTGACGAATTAATTACATCCGGACGTTCTTCACCCGGTAATAGATTAATCTGCAATCGAGCACTAGAGCTACTATTTAAAGTTAAAATGGTATTTTCAAAAAGGTCTTTTCCTGTTCCTTTTAAGTATTTATCAGTAAATTCTTTATCAACAATAAAAGATTTTTCTTCAATCATTGAAATAATAGAATCGGTAACTTTTACATTCGTACCATTCGGCATATTTAATTCAATAGATACCGTATCACTAGCTACATTTGGGAACAATGTCACACCAATAATACCTCCTCCTATAGCACCAAACGTCAATACCAAAAGAGAAATAAAAATTGCCAAAGCCAATAACTTAAATCTCAATACAAAATCAAGAGTGGGTGTGTAAATTTTATCTCTTAATAGACGCATTATTCTATCACCAATTTTATTGATTTCTCTCATTTTAGCAAAAAACTGCTTCAATTTTGAAGGATGTTTTTCTTTTATAGGAGTAGTATGTAATGCCTTTGAATGCGCCAAATGAGCTGGAAGAATTATAAGTGCTTCAATTAATGAAACTGAAAGCGTTAGCATAACTATTATAGAGACTTCCCCAAAAAACTCACCAATACGGCTATCTAAAAATAGAAATAATGAAAATGCCAGCAATGTTGTTATAATGGCCGAAACCACAGGAGGTATTACCTCCATAGTACCATCAATTGCCGCTTGAATTGGAGTTTTTCCTTTTTCGTAATGCTGGTATATGTTTTCGCCTATAACAATACCATCATCAACCAAAATACCAATAACAATTATCATCCCAAACAAAGACAAAACATTAATGGTAACATCAAAAAATCCAGCAAAAATAAACATCCCTAAAAAAGAAATTGGTAATCCTAGTGCTACCCAAAATGCGACTCGTGTATTTAAAAATAACGATAAAAACAGCAATACAAGAACCATCCCTATAATAGCGTTCTCTGTAAGTAATTTGGTTCTTTGATTTAGAGTTTTTGATAAATCTCGTACAACATCCAAATGGACATTATTATGTTTTTCATTATAGGTTTCTATATATTGTTTTACTTTTTCTGCCGATGTTACAAGGTCTTCATTATTTGTACTTGTAATTGATATATTTACAGAAAGTTGCTTATTAAAAAATGTGGCATTAGGGGTTTCTGCAAAGCGATCCCTTATTACCGCAACATCTTTAAGCCTAACCGTTTTTCCATCATTGGAAGCTCTAATTATAATATTTGAAAGCTCATCACCATAATAATTACGATTATTGGCTCGAATTAAATATTCTTCCGTATCTGTTTTAATATTTCCCCCTGTAACAAGAATATTAGAACCACTTACGGCTTGTGCTACTTCATTAAAAGTTAAATTATAAGCTAGCAAATTAACCTCATTTACCGCAATTTCAATTTCTTCCTGCGGGTAACCGGTTGTTTCAACTTGAGATATCCCATCAATAGTTCGTAAATCATTTTCAACTTGGCGGGCAATTTGCTTTAAAGTAGCTAAGGGAATATCCTTTCCACTTACGGCAAAAGAAATAGTTTCCCTTACTTCTTCACGTTTAGCTACAATTAAAGGCTCCATACCAGTGGGAAACGAAGGCACTCTATCAACAGCATTTTTAACTTCTAAAAGCATGAAATCAATATTTTCACCTTTCTGAATTTCAACAGTAATAGTTCCATTATTTTCTCTTGATACCGAAGTGACTCTGTCTACACCCTTTAAACCTTTAAGATTATCCTCAATCTGAAGCACAATACCTTCTTCAATTTCCTGCGGAGACGCCCCAGGATAAGCGATACTAATATTGATTATTTTAGAGTCTGTTAATGGAAAAAATGAAGACTTTAATGAGAATAACCCAATAATTCCAAAAGAGAAAAAAGCAATGATAAAAATATTAACAGCAACATGATATCTTATAAAATACGAAATGACTTTTCTCATCTGTTATTGCTTAGAATTAGGATTGAACGGTTTAACCAACATTCCAACATGAGCTCCTGGAACCGCATTTTTAAGAATTACCACTCCATTTGGGATTCCTTTGAGAATTACTTTAGTATCTGAAAAATAAATCGGAGTTACTGAAATCGTATTTAACATACCATCAGTTACAATAAAAATCTGATTATTATCAAGTAACAAATTCCTGTCTATTTCAATGGCATCTTCTACAACTTCTCCTTTAATATTTGCTTCTAAATATAATCCTTCTTTTAAAGTAGATTCTTTAACATCAATATAAGCTGTCACCGTTTGTGTAGCTTGATCGATACTTCCATTAACTCTAGATATTTTGCCAACGTACGAGTTAGTCTTATCTAAATTATTAAGCTGAACTTCTTCACCAACCTTTAATAAATTTGCATAGGTTTTACTAATAGCCACTTCCATTTCATACTCAGATGGATCAATAAATTCACCTAATTTCTGGCCATTTCTAATTAACGTTCCTTCTGTTACCAAGGCTTCTGTTAATATCCCTGTGAATGGCGCTTTTATTGTAAATTTTGCTAATCGCTGTTCTAAGTTTTTTAGATTATAATAACTCGAAACTATACCTCTACCTGTAATGAAATAATTTTCCTTTTCCGAAGTCATTTCAGGTAATTTAGGCGCAGACTTACTTAAATCAAATGAGTTAAGATAATTTTGCCATTTTTGATAAATTTCAGGAAAATCCAATCTTAAATCCGGCATTATGGCCGCAATCGCATTGTATAAATTACTTTTTGAAGACTGCACACTAGCATAATATTCAGAAGCATCTATACTAATTAAAGTTTGTCCGACTGTATATTTTTGACCTGGTTTAAAAAGCATATTACCCGTTTTAAAAATACCTTGTACTTCAGAATATAACTCAACTCGACGTTTAGCAACCAAACTACCATTTCCAGGAATTTGAATTTGAACCTGAGCATTTTTCACTGTATCAATGATTACGCTTTTAACAACTTTTTCAATTACTGGTTTTGGTTTATTCTTGCTATCAATTAGGGATTTAGCAAATAAAATGGAGAAAATAATTAATAAAACTCCAATAATTGAAAGTATAATTCTTCGCATATGATATTAATTTAAATAATTTGGACTATTAAAATATTAAAAGGTTTAAATGGCATAAAATTTCATTAAAAAAACATAGAATATTATTCAAACATATCAAGCTCCAATTGAATATCTTCCCATTTTTGCATCAACTCTTTTAATTCTATTTTCTTTTTTTGATAATTGTCGAAAAAATGAGGTTTTGCGGTCACTTCTTCATAATTTATTTCAAGTGAAAAATCAATGTTTTTAATTTCCTTTTCTAACTGGCTTATTTGTGCTTCCACATTACTAAGCTTATTATTTAAAGACTTTACCTTTTTTTGATCTTCATAAGATTGTTGCTTTTTCTCTTTTGGAGCTTCCTTAACAACGTTACGTTTTTCAACTTCTCTTAGATTGAGAACATTACGCTGTTCTAAATAAAAATCTATGTCTCCCAGATATTCTTTAATCTTGTGGTCTTTAAATTCATAAACTTTATTGGTTAAACCCTGCAAAAAATCTCTGTCATGAGATACTAAAATTAAAGTGCCTTCAAATTTAATTAGAGCTTCTTTTAAAACATTTTTTGATTTAATGTCCAAATGGTTTGTTGGCTCATCCATGATTAACACATTAAATGGTTGGAGCAATAATTTTGCCAATGCCAAACGGTTACGTTCACCACCTGATAACACACGAACATATTTATCAACCTCATCACCTCGAAACAAAAAAGATCCTAAAATATCTCTTACTTTACTTCTATTGGTTTCATTGGCTGCATCTATCATAGTATTCAATACCGTTTTATTGCCATCTAAATATTCTGCCTGATTTTGGGCAAAATAACCTATTTGAACATTGTGCCCCAATTTTAATTGACCATCAAATTTTATATCGCCTACCATAATTTTGGCAAGTGTTGATTTTCCTTGTCCATTTTGACCAACAAACGCCGTTTTACTATCGCGTTCAACAACAATATCTATATGCTTTAAAACCTGATTACTCCCGTAATTCTTAGAAATATTATGAGCTTCAACAACCACTTTCCCTGGGGTAACAGACACCGGAAATTTAAGTGTCATAACACTATTATCATCTTCATCAACTTCAATTCGTTCTATTCTGTCAAGCTTTTTTATAAGCGATTGCGCCATTGTTGCTTTTGATGCTTTAGCACGAAACTTTTCAATTAGCTTTTCTGTTTGCTCAATCTGTTTCTGTTGATTTTTTTGAGATGCTAATTGCTGTGTTTTTATCTCTTCACGAAGTACTAAATATTTTGAATAAGGTTTTGGATAATCGTAAATCCTTCCTAATGAAATTTCAATAGTTCTATTAGTCACATTATCTAAAAACATTTTATCATGGGAGACAATAACCACTGCTCCTGCATAATTTTTTAAGAATCCCTCCAACCAGATGATTGATTCAATATCTAAATGGTTGGTTGGCTCATCCAATAACAAGATGTCATTATTTTGTAAAAGTAATTTTGCCAATTCAATTCGCATACGCCAACCTCCAGAAAATGTATCTGTTAGCTGTTCAAAATCTTTGCGCTGAAATCCTAATCCCTGAAGAATTTTTTCTGTTTCACCTTGATAATTGTACCCCCCAAGAATTTCATATTGATGGTGATATTCATTAACATCAACCATTAATTGATGATAGGCTTCACTTTCGTAATCTGTTCGTTCTGCCAATTGATGATTTATATCATCAACCTTAGCTTCTATTTTCTTGATTTCTGTAAACGCTTCATAAGCTTCTTCAAGAACAGTTCTTCCAAAATCAAAATCTATATCTTGTTTTAAAAACCCTATTTTTAATTCTTTATCGGTTGCAATTTGACCCGAATCTGGTTCCATCTCTCTAGATAAAATCTTAAGCATAGTAGATTTACCAGCACCATTTTTACCAATTAATCCTACCCTATCTCCATTATCCAGTTTGAAAGTAATATCTTCAAAAAGATAATCTCCTTGAAATGAAATTGATAAATTATGAATGTTCATCATAGAAAAGTAACTTATATTACAGAAGCTTATTATTTTAAAGTTATTTTTGCTCTGTAAATGCGCATGCAAAAATACATTATTTTATATGTTAAAAAAAGGAACGGCATTATATAGCATTATTACCGGAAATTGTCCAAAATGCCATGAAGAATCTATGTATACTTTTAAAAATCCTTTTAATCTAGGTAAAACATTAGAAATAAATGAACGTTGCTCAAAATGTCATACAAAATATCGTTTAGAACCTTCTTTCTTTTACGGCGCCATGTATGTTAGCTATGCTGTGGGAATCGCATTTGCAGTTGCTGCTTATGTTATTACAAATCTTATTTTTCAAGCGAATTTACAAAATACATTTATTGCCATTGTAATAACTTTAGTCGTATTTATGCCAATAATTATGCGACTATCTAGAAATATTTGGATTAACTTTTTTATTCATTATGATAAATCTGCCATCAAAAAATAAAACTTTCAACCACTTATTCAAAGCGCTTAATATCAATTTCCCTTTCTAATGGTATTTTAAATTCAATATAATCAAAAAGTTTTTTGGCTACATAAGGACCAATCATAACACCTCTTGTCCCCAATCCATTAAGCACATACATCATCTTATAAATAGAGTGCTGCCCAACTAATGGCCGCCTGTCTTTTACTGTTGGTCTAATACCCGCTACTTGGTTAATAACTGTAAAAGAGCAAGTAATCATAGTTTTTAATTTATTTAAAAGCTCTTCTCTCCCTTTTATAGAGACCTCATGAGTTCTATCTTCCCAATTATAAGTGGCTCCAACAATATAATTATCATCTCCAATAGGGATTAAAAATACTGGCCCTTTTAAAACAAAATCTATTTTAAGTTCTGGGGCATGAATAGTTAATAATTCACCTTTTGTGCCCATCAACGGTAAATTCTTAAAAAAATGATTTTTGTGAATACCAAAACCCTCGGCAAAAACTATATTTTTAGCCTGAATATTTCCATATTTAAGTCCATCTCCACAAACAACTAATTCATTATAATTAAATTTCATTTCAAAAAACCTGTTTTCTTTCAACAACATTTTTTTATAACTATTCATTAATTCCTTTACATCAATTCTGCCTGTTTGTAAGACTTCGCCAAAACCAAATGGAGCTTTTATATGGTTATTAGTATTTTTAATTAAATTTATGGAAAGATATTCAGAAAGATTTGGCTTATCAGATGCTGCGAACCAATCATTTTGTTCTTCAAGTGAAGAAAATTTACGGAGTACCGGCATCTTAATATCTAGATTAATATTGTAATCCTTCTCTAAGACCCTATACATATGTAGAGCAATTTTCAATTGCTCTTTACTTTTCCATACTGGTGTAAATCGTTTTAAAACTACAGGGTTATATAAACCTCCTGCTACAGTTGATGATTGTTGTGAACTATCCTCAAAAACAACAAACGATTTATGATGAGCTCTTAATTGTTCACAAAAACTAATTCCAGCAATGCCGCTACCTATAATTATAAAATCTACTTCCATTCTTTATGCGAAGATACACAGTATATTATTTTTCATTCATAAAAAAACCGCTCAATTATAATATTGAGCGGTTTTTATTATTTAATACTTTATAGATTTAATATGTCCACATATCAAGTTCAAAATCTCTTATTTTATCTTTAATTCTATCAGATTCTAATAGTTGCATTAAAGAGTTTTGAGCTATATATTCTGTAATTGCTCTATCACCTTGTACATTTTCTTCTTTATAAATGTATCCATGAAAACGTCTTGAGTTTAAAATATGATCAAACGAATATGGCATTGAACTATTTTCATTATTAAATGCTTTCGATTCGTGTAAAACATTTCTAGCGTCTGGGAAGAATACCCAAAATAAAGGCACTAAATCCGGAGTATCCTGATCAATAGTATTTACATCGGGTGCAACTGGTGCAATACCGAGTAATCTGAATTTCATTTCAGACTGACGCTTGTCAAAATACCATAACCCTTTAATGCGATACTCTTTTATATCAGCAGCAGTAATATCCCTTCTATTGATATACTCAGCTGATAATTCTTCACCCGCATTGATTTGTTCAATACCTAATTCAGTGGTATCAATCCTAACTAATGCTGATTGAATATCCTTTAAAGTACGCTTTCCAGTAAAATAAGAATCATCGTAAATGTTTTTTATATTACCATTTTTAATGTTCTTAATAAGGACATCATATAACGACCGTCTGTTACTACCAATATTGTTTGTGTCAATAGGGTAATACAGCGGAAAGTTAGAGCGCTCATCAAGAACAACTTTTTCCCAGGTCATTTTTGCAAAAAGAATATCTCTATCGTCAATATATCCATATTCTAATGGCTTATCATTGTCAATTGCCTTTTGCGCAGACGTTCTAACACCGATTTCCTGCGGGCTTTTTGCATTAAGGATATTTGCCTGTGCAAACACACCTGACACTGCAAAAACAGTTGTTACGGTTAATAAAAAACTTTTCAATTTCATCTGTTATACATTTTAATTTATTAGAACTTTATTAAAATATTCGTTCTAGTTTGTTAACTCAATAAATACAGGGGATACTTTTTTAAGTATTACACTAACACCTTGAGCTTTTGCTTCAATATCAAATATTTGAACTCCTGAACCACGTTTAGCCTTACTTAAAGCTTGTTTTGCTCTAGCATCTAACTTGTCTCCATTTACATCAATTGTAGGCTGTCCTGGAACTTTAAATTTAAATCCTGTAACTCGTAATGGTAGTTCAAAATCAAAATCATCAAACTTCGCTCCAATTGTCGAAATTTCAAGACTATTACGTTGCATATTTACTGCACCATCTTCACCTCTTACAGTACCAGTTGGTTTAGGTAAATCTTTAATTCTAAACATAGCCTTGTCAGATACTTTTTGACCATCGGGTAAAGTACCAGTTACATTAATTGTAACTTCTCTACCTTTAACCATAGTAGCATCCATAATATATTTGCTACCACCAGCTCTGCTTAATCCTTCACCTCCGGCAACAACATTGTTATCAGAAACTCCAGCGAATGAAATAGTCATTGGGTTTTTTACACCACGGTAAACCACATTCATTTTATCGGCAGAAATAGTAGCTGCATTTGGTTTTGGAACTGTCGCAAATGATTGGTTTACTGGAACTGGTTTTTCTTCTCCATTTTCAACGAAGATTAATTGTCCACCAATTTTATGTTCACCAGCTGCACCAGCACTCACTTTTAATTTCACTTTACCACCTTCAATAGTATATTCTTTTTCAGAAAGTTTTCTCCCATCTAAAGTTAATTCTACTCTGTTTGGTTTCGTTGAATTATCTGTTCTTCCTAATACAATTTCTCCATCAAACTGCTCTCCATTAAAATAAGCTGATTTTGATGTTTCTAATAAAGTAGTATAGTTAGACATTGATACTTCACTTGTAAGCGTCCCTTTTAACATGGTAGCCATTACTTCAGATTCTGTTGTTTTAATATCAGCCTGAAGTTGTGTCATTTTTGTTAAAGAAGCTACTAATGGAAATCCTTTAAAATTATGATCCAGCCATTCAACTTTACCAGCACCGCGTTTTACTGCATCTGTAGCAAATTTTGCTTTGACATCTTTAATTACGGCCTCCATACCTTCTTCTCCTTCTAACACTTTCGTTACACCATCTCTAAATTTGGCAATTTGTGCTAAAAATTCTTTTCCGTCTGGTTTAATGATATCTCCTTTGAAAAAATGTTCATCAAGGTAGTCACCTTTATCCATAATTTCATAATCTGTAGGATCATCAATTTCCACAATCATTTTAGATTTCAAATCTTCCAAATAAGCATTAAAATTATCTGCTAATCCTTTAATTTGACTGGCCTTATCTTTTAAAGGCGTATATTTTGCCGGTTGTTCACTAGCTTTTTGTTCTAATCCGGCCATAAAAGCAACATTTCGTTGTGAAGCTGCTTCATTAGACTCGGTTAGCTTTTCGTTCATTAATCCAAATGCTGAAAGCACTTCTTTTGACATATTTAATGCTAGCATAGCTATAAATATCAAATACATCAAGTTGATCATTTTCTGTCTTGGTGATAAATTTCCTCCTGCCATTTCTAATTAGGTTTTTTTGGTTAATTATTAAAATTTGGGTAAAAAACCATAATTAGTTTTTATTCATTGCAGAAAGCATTCCACCATAAACACCATTTAATGATGATAAATTAGATGCTAATGATTGCATTTGCTCTTTAAGTTTACCAGCGTTTTCAATTGACTCTTCATTGATAGAAGCTTGACGATTGATGCTTTCTAATTGTACTTTATACAAACTGTTTAAAGATTCCATCTGAGCAGCAGCTAAAGATAACTCTTCACCATATTTTTTTGTTGCTTGTATTGAATCTACAGCTGGCGCCATATTTTTAGCTACACCTTCAAAGTTTTTAATGCTATCTCCTAAACTTGCCATTAATTCGCCATCAATTTTAGCGTCTTTTAATAACTCATCTAATTTTTTTGATAGTAGACCTTGGGCGTCTTTTGCTTCTTTTTTACTGCTTGTTGATTCTCCTCCAGCTAATTCTGGATATACTAAAGACCAATCTAAATCACTATCAACAGGTTCAAATGCTGATATTGCAAAAATAATTGCTTCTGTAACTAGACCTAAGGTTAACATAACGTTCCCTGTTAAAGGTCCTATTTCGAAATGAATAATTTTGAATAGTGCTCCAACTATAACAATTGATGCTCCTAATCCGTAAGCTAAATTCATAAACTTTTTGTTTGCTCTTGACTGTGCCATAATTTTCGGTTTTTAATTTAAGTAAAATACTTAAGTAGGTTAATTAATAGTATTAAATTGTTGTTTAAAATTGTTATTTATTTTTTCCGCTTTTTGTTACTTGAGTCCCCATGTAATCTTGAACGGTTCTAAATCCTATATAACATCTTGCTGAATCAGCATATTCGTAATCTCTTGAACTAACTTGTAAAAAATATGCAACATCTTTCCAAGATCCTCCTCTAACAACTTTACGTTGATTTTCCTTATCACTAACACTTGGATTTATTGTCGAAACATATTCATAAGATGATGGATCATAAGATGCATTTACCCATTCTGAAACATTACCTGCCATATTATAAAGGTTATAATCATTTGGCTCATAAGACTTCGCTTCTACAGTATATAATGCCTGATCTGCTGCATAATCTCCTCTTACAGGTTTAAAGTTTGCCATAAAACAACCTCTATCACTTTTAGTGTAAAAATCCCCCCATGGATAGGTTGCTGCTTGCAAACCTCCACGTGCCGCATATTCCCATTCCGCTTCAGAAGGTAACCTGAAGGAATTTACAAAAGCCGCACCTTTTCTAGATTTTTGATAGGAATTTTTATATAAAGTTCTCCATTGACAAAATGCTTTTGCCTGTTCCCATGTTACTCCAACTACAGGATAATCACTGTAAGCATCATGCCAAAAGTAATCGTTATGCATGGGCTCATTATATGAGTATGCAAAATCTCTAATCCATGTTGTAGTATCAGGATATATTTGGATCTCTTCTTTTATTAAAACATCTTTACGTTTTAAATTTCTGTTTTTAGCAGCCTTTTGAATATCCATATAAGTAAATTGGAATTGGAATTTCTTCACATCCCAAGTTCTTTGACCATTATATGATTCTTCAATTGGAAGATACATGGTATCCATTACCTCAGTATACCATTCATCTGGATAATCAGCAGTGTCAAAAATTAAGTCAACATCTTTGTTTAACTTTCTTCCTTCGTACCCTGTTGGTCCTAATCCAGTATAGTTTTCGAACATATACTTTTCGTAAACAGACATATTTGCCGTATCTGCATCTTTAAATGCAAATTCACCAATACCTCCATCTTCTGGAACTTTACCAATTTCATCAGCTAATATAGCTAGCTTAGTTCTAACTATTGAATCTCTTACCCAATTTACAAATTGGCGATACTCACTATTAGTGATTTCGGTTTCATCCATATAAAAGGCTCTTACAGTAACTGTTTTCGCTGGTGCGTCGTTCACACCTGCTAAATCGTCATCTGCTTTACCCATTATGAATGCTCCACCTGGAACAAGTTCCATTCCGTATGGCTTTTCTGGGTGCCATTTTTTACCTTTTACACCTACTAATTCGCCCTTATCTTTAGAGCCACAACTTACTAGTAGTGTTAGCAATACTGTTAATAAAACAAACTTCTTCATATCCATAGAAAACTCGAGGTTAATTATTTTAGCTTCATTTTGAGAGCGTAAACATATTTATATATTTTTTAAAAAACAACTATTTATCAAAAAAAATTACATTTCATCGTAAAAAAAATACATTTTGCCGATGAAATTCATCTTTTAGTCAGTATTTACGGCTAAATACTATTTTTTTGGAATGCTTTGTACCATCTATCAGGCACCTTGTTGTTACAGGCATCAATATAATCCTTGTGCATGCAAGGTAATAACGTATGTCTCCTCAATTTAGTATTAACTTCAGATAAAAAAGGTATTTCAATCCACCATCTTCCTGTTTTATTACTCTTATAAAATATTAACTCTTGATCATCAACTAGAGTAATATATTTCTGATGGCTATTTTCATCATTAAAATTATCGTCTTTTATTCTGAAATTAACACCCTCGATAAAGTACCATATTATTTGAGCTACTAACATACTAGTCATTTCATCATCCTTAGACACCTTATATTCATAAATACCAAAAGAAGAAACTTTATTACTTATTCCGGCATACCTTGAAATTGCACAAATTTCTTTTCCATCAAAACCATTTGGGGAATACTTTTGATTTAAACTTACCTCAGAACCTTTTACAGAATTTAAATCTATACTAACAATATTAGCATCTCGTAAAACAGGTTCAACTAACGTTACATCTTTTGAAATTTGCCCTAACCGATAAGATTCGAAATATAATTTATCCATTAAATCTATTTCTTCTTGAGAATTGAAATAGGTTTGATAGCCTATAGTTGCGTAATTAAATAGATTATAAGGTTGCTCTATTATTATTTTACCTACAAAACTATTATTTTTAATAGGTCTTGATGAATCCCCCAAATCAAACTTACAATCAACATTAACAATATTGACCATTGGTATTAAGGTATCATATGCTCTGTAATTAGCATATGTTAAATCCTGTGTTCCACCAATGATAACAGGAATGATTTTTTTTTCAATTAAAACATTAACTGTAGTTTTTAGAGCAAAATAGGTGTCCTCAACACTTTCTCCTTTATTTATATCTCCTAAATCTGCAATTACAGAACTCCAGCTTCCAGGAAACAAAGAATAAAAAGCTTTTCTAATTTCAGTTAACTGAAACTCTTCGCCTATATAATTATGGTCATTTCTATTTTCTAATACACCAATTAAGGCAATTCTTACTCCTTCTAAATCAGGAATACCGTGTTGCTTGGAATGTACTCTTAATTTTCTACCTAATGCTTGTTGAGAAAGCAATTCATTATGTGCCAGAACTAAATCGGAAACAGGTGAGAGAAAATTGAAATTCATATGGTAATTCTTATTGTTTTTTATTTGTCATATGCTATTCGTCTACATCTTCCATAATCATTAAAAAAATAGCTCACTACATAAACTACTTCTTTTTAGATACCGTTTTTTTCTTTGGAGCTTTTTTCTTCGGTGCTTTCTCTTCAATAATACTTTTAACTTTTTCTAAAGTTAACTTTGCTGCATCGACCGATTTGTCAAGCTCAATCTTTATTTTTCCTTTTAAAATATTGTGTCTTCCCCATCGTGCCTTTTCTACACGAATACCTTCTTCTTCCCAATTATGAATAACTTTATCAATATCCTTTTGAATTTTTGTTTCTATTAATTCAACAACATCATTATCTGATAAATTATCCCAATCGTACTTCGTATTTACGTTAATAAACATATTGTTCCATTTAATAAATGGTCCAAAACGTCCTTTACCTTTCTGTACTGGTAATTTTTTATAAGTATATATAGGAGCATCAGCCTCTTCTTTTTCTTTGATTAACTCAACTGCTTCTTCAAGCTCGATATTTAAGGGGTCTACTCCTTTTGGAAGTGACACAAAATTACTACCATATTTTACATAAGGCCCATATCGACCATTATTGACTTCAATTTCTTCTCCTTTATATTTACCTAAATTTTTTGGAAGTTGAAACAAGTCCATTGCTTCTTCATAAGTAATAGTGTTTAATTGTTGTTCTGGTGATAAGCTTGCAAATTGAGGTTTCTCATCATCTTCTACGGTACCAATTTGTACCATAGGACCAAACTTACCTAGACGCACACTAACTTGTTTTCCTGTTTTAGGGTCGGAACCTAATATACGTTCTCCAGATTCTCTATCGGCATTTTCCTGAACATGTTCTACTTGTGGATGAAATTCCTTATAGAAATTCTTCATCATTTTAGTCCAATCTTCCTTTCCTTCCGCTATATCATCGAAATCTTCTTCAACTTTTGCAGTAAAATTGTAATCTAAAATATGCTCAAAATGATTCACTAAAAAATCGGTTACAATCATTCCAATATCGGTTGGTACTAATTTACCTTTATCTGAACCATATTTTTCAGTTAAAACTTTATCTTTTAAATGGTTTTTTTTCAGAGTAAGCTGTGTATACGTACGCTCAGTTCCCTCAACACTTCCTTTTTCAACATAATTCCTGTTTTGAATAGTAGAAATTGTTGGTGCATACGTAGATGGACGACCAATACCTAATTCTTCTAATTGCTTTACTAAGGAAGCTTCAGTATATCGGTAAGGTGGACGCGTGTATCGTTCTGTTGCTGTAATATAATTATTAAGAAGGGCCTCATTGGTTTTCATAGCTGGCAACATCCCTTCCTGCTCGGCATCTTCATCATCACTTCCTTCTAAATAAACCTTTAAAAATCCTTCAAAAGTAATCACTTCACCATTAGCAATAAATTGTTCCTTGTGAGTTGAGGAACTTATTTTAACATTGGTACGTTCCAGTTCAGCCTCACTCATTTGAGAAGCAATAGCACGTTTCCAGATTAAATCGTATAATCTTGCTTGGTCTCTATCAATATCTACCGAGTGCAAGGTAAAATCTGTTGGCCTAATGGCCTCATGCGCTTCTTGTGCACCCTTAGATTTTCCTGTGTAATTTCGAGGTTTACTATATTTTGACCCGTAAGAACTTTCAATTTCCTTTTTAGCAGCATTCCTTGCTTCATCAGATAAGTTTACACTATCTGTTCTCATATAAGTAATCAAACCAGCTTCATAAAGGCGTTGTGCCATAGTCATGGTTTTACTTACTGAAAAATATAATTTCCGGGACGCTTCTTGTTGCAATGTAGAAGTAGTAAAAGGTGCTGCAGGTGATTTTTTTGCAGGTTTCTTTTCTAATTCTGCTACTTTAAAAGAAGCATTAATATTTGATTCGAGAAACTTATAAGCTTCTTTTTGAGTAGAAAATGTTTTTGGTAACTTAGCTTTGAATGATTGCCCTGCTTCATTTGAAAATTCGGCATCTACCCTAAAGGATGCCACAGGCGTAAATTCCTGAATTTCTCTCTCACGTTCTACAATTAATCGAACAGAAACAGACTGCACTCTTCCTGCAGAAAGACCTCCTTTTACTTTTCTCCAAAGAACTGGAGATAACTCATACCCTACAATTCTATCTAAAACCCTTCTTGCTTGTTGAGCATCTACTAAATGATAATCAATATCACGTGGGTTTTCAATGGCTTTTTGTATAGCAGATTTAGTGATTTCATGAAAAACAATTCGTTTTGTCTTGCTTTTATCCAAATTTAAAGCTTCCGCCAAATGCCAGGCAATGGCTTCTCCTTCTCGATCCTCATCACTAGCCAACCAAACCATATCGGAACTTTTTGCGAGATCTTTAAGTTTTTTAACTACAGACTTTTTATCTCTTGAAACTTCATATTTTGGTTTAAAATCGCCTTCAACATCTACCCCTAATTCTTTTGAAGGAAGATCGGATATGTGTCCGAAACTTGATTCGACTTTAAAATCTTTACCTAAAAATTTCTCAATAGTTTTAGCCTTTGCTGGTGACTCTACAATTACTAAATTCTTCGCCATACTACATTTTTTGAAGGTACAAATGTATAGGAAAAAAAGTTTATCTGCCTAATTTTATAGTTTAACTGTTTTTTCAATGTCTAAATATTCAATGCAAATCAAGTAAATAAATCAAATCGAGTTATTCAATATCCTCTGCATTACTCTCTTCATTAAAACCAATTACTTCTTTATAAATTAAATAGGTAGGATGATACACAAAAGCAGAAGTAAATAAAACCCCAACAAAACACATTAACATGCCAATAATTTGAGCCAATATACTTGAGACTATCATTAACCCAAAAGCGATTAACCACTTTTTATTACCCAACTTAAAACTTGCATTAATTATTTCGCCAGCACTTAAATCTGGGTTAAATGCAAATATTATTGGAAAAAAAGATAAAGGGATCATCACATAAAATATAGGAACATAACAAAGCAACGCAGCAACAATGGCAATACCAACCGTAGCCAACATAAGCATAAAGGTTTTATTAAAATAATGTGCTTTAAAAAAATAAAAGAAATCTGCTGTCATAACTTCTTCGTTAAAATCTAATTTTTTCATAATTCTATAAAAGCCCGCATTCAAAACAAAAGAAATAGCTGCTAGAGCAAAGAAAGCCACTATAATAAACATAATGTACATCAATGACATACCAGCAAAAAATGCATCAAAAGGATTATGCTCACTATAACCATTTTTAGATTGAGCCAAAATAATACCAATTAATGGTACATAAATCACAATAATTAAGGGCATCATTACTATGATTGTAAAAACTTGAAGTAAGAATCCATGAAGCCATGTTTTTTTAAAAAGCTCAATTGATTGGCTAAAAATAATTCCAAAATCTAATGCCTTAGCCTGATTTATTTTTTCAAAAATACTCGTTATTGAATGCATCGTTTATCCTTTAATTGGTTAGGTTAAAAATAAAGACTTTAACTTTTATATCACAATTTTAAGACAATTTTACAACTGCCACTTTGTCATAAAATATAATTTTATCTTATCTTTGCACACTTATTGAATTTAGTAGCCTCAATATTTATATGGAAAAGATAATAGACGAAAACAAACAAGGAGAATCCCTTATTTTAGAGCAAAAAAAAGAAAACACTAAAAAACTTTTTATTGAAAGTTATGGATGTGCTATGAATTTTAGTGATAGCGAAATAGTCGCTTCTATTTTATTGGATGGCGGATACAATACAACTCAACAGCTGGAAGAGGCTGATTTGGTTTTGGTAAACACTTGTTCCATAAGAGATAAAGCCGAACAAACTGTTCGAAAACGTCTAGAAAAATATAATGCTGTAAAAAAAATTAATCCAAAGATGAAGGTGGGGGTTTTGGGTTGTATGGCTGAAAGACTAAAAAGTAAATTCCTAGAAGAAGAGAAAATTGTTGATTTGGTAGTTGGGCCAGATGCCTATAAGGATTTACCAAACCTTCTTAGTGAAGTTGAAGAAGGCAGAGACGCAATTAATGTTATTCTTTCTAAAGATGAAACCTACGGCGATATTTCGCCCGTAAGACTAAACTCCAATGGTGTAACTGCTTTTGTATCCATTACTCGTGGATGTGATAATATGTGTACATTTTGTGTTGTACCCTTTACCAGAGGACGGGAACGTAGTCGAGACCCTCAAAGTATTCTAGAAGAAGTTAATGATCTTTGGACTAAAGGTTTTAAAGAAATTACACTTCTCGGACAAAACGTTGATAGCTACCTTTGGTATGGTGGCGGATTAAAAAAAGATTTTGAAAAAGCTTCTGATATCCAAAAGGCAACGGCAGTTTCTTTTTCAGATTTGTTAGAAATGTGCGCCACTGCACAACCAAAAATGAGAATCCGTTTTTCAACATCCAATCCACAGGACATGACTATGGATGTTGTTAAAACTATGGCTAAACACGAAAATATTTGCAACTACATTCATTTACCTGTTCAAAGCGGGAGTAATCGCATTTTAAAAGAAATGAACAGACAACATACCCGTGAAGAGTATTTTGAAATGATTGATACCATTAGAAAAATTATTCCAGATTGTGGTATTAGCCAAGATATGATTGTTGGCTTTCCAACCGAATCTGAGCAGGACCACCAGGACACTTTAAGCTTAATGGAGTATGTAAAATACGATTTTGGCTATATGTTTGCTTATTCTGAAAGACCAGGTACTTTGGCAGAGCGCAAAATGCATGACGACGTAACTCCTGAAATTAAACAACAAAGACTTGCAGAAATCGTTGCCTTGCAACAAAAACACAGTCAATATAGAACGGAGCAATTTGTTGGAAAAGTTGTGGAGGTTTTAATCGAAAAATCATCAAAAAAGTCAGACACTCATTGGTCTGGACGAAATCCACAAAGTACTGTTGTTGTCTTTCCAAAAGAGCATTATAAAATTGGCGATTTTGTGAATGTAAAAGTAAATACTTGTACCAGCGCAACACTAATAGGTGATGCAATTGGCTACTCAAAAAATAACTAATTATGGAATCTGTTCAAGTTATAAAACAACGTTTTGGAATTATTGGCAATACCCCAGTCCTAAACCGAGCTATTGAAAAAGCCATTCAAGTAGCACCTACAGATATTTCTGTTTTGGTAACCGGTGAAAGCGGCGTTGGTAAAGAAAGTATTCCAAAAATCATACATCAATTATCACATCGTAAACACGGTAAATATATTGCAGTAAACTGTGGTGCTATACCAGAAGGGACTATTGACAGTGAATTGTTTGGTCACGAAAAAGGCTCCTTTACAGGTGCTACACAAACCCGTGAAGGGTATTTTGAGGTAGCCGACGGAGGCACTATTTTTCTTGATGAAGTGGGTGAATTACCCCTTACAACTCAAGTGCGATTGTTACGTGTTTTAGAAAATGGTGAGTTTATTAAAGTAGGCTCCAGTAAAGTACAAAAAACAGACGTCAGGATAGTAGCCGCTACAAACGCTAATATGTTTGAGGCTATTAAGAAAGAGAAATTTCGTGAAGATTTATATTACAGATTAAGCACTGTCGATATTCATTTACCTCCATTAAGAGACCGACAGGAAGACATTCATTTATTGTTTAGAAAATTTGCGAGTGATTTTGCTTTAAAATACAAAATGCCTACCATAAAATTAACAGATGGGGCTATTGAAGTTTTATTAAAACATCGTTGGAGTGGAAATATTCGACAGTTACGAAACGTTGCAGAACAAATTTCGGTTTTAGAACAGAACAGAACGATTTCAGCAGAAACTTTGCGAGGATATTTACCTACTTCAGGAAATAATTTACCGGCAGTTATTAAACATACTAAATCTGATACTGATTTTAGTAGTGAGCGAGAAATTCTATACAAAGTCTTATTCGACATGAAAAGTGATTTAAATGATTTGAAAAAACTCACTATGGAATTGATGAAGAAAGGCAATACTAAGGATATTGAAAAAGAAAATCAGGGGTTGATTCAGAAGATTTATGGATCAAATGATGAAACTATTTATGAAGAAGATGTCGACGAAACCGAGGTTTTATCAATACCAGAACATAACGAAAAACCATCTGAAACAATAAATGCAGCAGATAAATATCATTTTGCTGAAGAGATTGAAGAAGAAGAAACCCTTTCATTACACGACAAAGAATTAGAATTAATCAAAAAATCCCTTGAACGTCACAGCGGAAAGCGTAAATTAGCAGCTGAAGAATTAGGAATAAGTGAGCGAACGCTATATAGAAAGATTAAACAATTTGATTTGTAATTTAGAATTTATTTATTTGGTATGAAAACAACCCATTATATTGTTTTAATCTTAACATCAGTAATTCTGTTAAGTTGCGGTGCTTACTCGTTTACAGGTGCATCCGTGGGGTCTGATACTAAAACGTTTCAAGTTAATTATTTTCAAAACAATGCCATATTAGTTGAACCAGGATTAGATAGAGATTTTACGAATGCCTTGATTGATTTATTGCAAAATCAAACCAATTTAAGTTTAGTAAAATCGAATGGCGATTTGGTTTATGAAGGCGAAATAACACAATATAGAATTTCACCAACAACCGCAACTTCATCAAATACCGCAGCACAAAACAGATTAACTATTGGAGTTAAGGTGCATTTTATGGATAAACATGATGAAGAAGCAGAATTTGACCAGTCATTTTCATTTTATTATGATTATGCAGGAAGCTCACAACTTATTGGAGGGGTAAAAGATGCAGCAATAGCTGAAATTTTTGAACGTATAACTCAGGACATCTTTAATGCTTCACTTGCTAAATGGTAATTATTAAATATAAATTACCCGAAATAAAAGGGAATAATGAATAATAAAGATTTCTCATATTTACTTCTAAACCCAGAAGCTGTGACACCGTTGCAAACTGACAGCTTGAATTCTATTATCAATCAATTTCCATATTTTCAATCAGCACGAGCCATTTATCTTAAAGGACTTAAAAACCAAGAGAGTTTTAAATATAATCAAGAACTTAAAACAGCAGCTGCATATACTACCGACAGAAGTATTTTATTCGACTTTATTACTTCGAAAGTTTTTAATCAAAACGAAATCTCGCATTTTATAAAAATTAATAGTGAGCATTTACTCGATATTAATGTAAATATTGAAGATATTTCTGTTAACAAAAAGGTGGTTATAGATGAAACTACACAAGAAGATGTTAAAAACAATTTAGATGTTTTAAATCCAACCCTTTTTCAACCTAAATATAAGCGCAAAAAAATTGCTTCCTTTTCATTAGATGATTCAGAAAATATTGAAGCTGTAACTCCAGAAACAAAAACTCAGATAGCTACGGCAGAAGATATTCTTCAACTTGGAAAACCTTTAGAATTTAACAAAAAAGAGTCGCATTCTTTTAACGAATGGCTTAAACTTGCAAGCTTTAAAAAAATTAAACGTGAAATAACACCCACTAATCCAGTTCCAAAAACAGAAGACATTGAACAATTGGAACGAAGAAAAAAATTCAAGCTTATCGATGAGTTTATTACAAAAAATCCAAAAATAAATCCCGATAAGTCAAATACTTCAACACATAATATTGCTAAGGCACAATTAATACAACCAGAAGAGTTAATGACAGAGACTTTGGCGCGTATTTATGTGGAACAAAAAAACTATAAAAAGGCAATTCAATCTTATAAGATATTAAGTTTGAAATATCCGGAAAAAAGTAGTTTCTTTGCAATCCAAATTAGAGCAGTAGAACAATTACAAGAACAAAACAATAAAGAATAATGAGTACGTTTACAATATTTTTAGTATTAATTGTTGTAGTAGCATTTTTATTAGTAGTAGTAATCATGGTACAAAACCCTAAAGGAGGCGGATTATCATCATCATTTGGTGGTGGTGGTGCACAACAATTAGGAGGTGTTAAAAAAACCACAGACTTTTTAGACAAAAGTACATGGACTTTAGCAACTTTATTATTAGCATTAATTTTAATATCAAATGTTGCTATCAATAGAGGTACGAGCGATGTAGATTCAAAAGCAATTGATGCAGATGAGGCAACAACTACTTTACCTGTTCCAGCAGCTCAACCAACAACTGGTGCAGCTACTACAGTTAAAGACTCGGTAAACTAATTTTTAGTAAATAAAATTACAAAAAATGCCAGCTTTTTAAGTTGGCATTTTTTGTTACTGCAAGTTTGTCAGTAGAGAGTTATTGGCACAATTTTAGAAAGATACAACTCCGTTAAACATAATTTAATTAATTAAAATAATATAAAAAATGAGCTTAAACATTAAACCATTAGCAGACCGAGTTCTTATTGAGCCTGCTGAAGCTGAAACAAAAACAGCATCAGGAATTATTATTCCAGATAATGCCAAAGAAAAACCACAAAGAGGAAAAGTTGTTGCTGCTGGTAAAGGCACCAAAGACGAACCTATTACTGTAAAAGTTGGCGATACTGTTTTATATGGTAAATATGCTGGCACAGAACTAAAATTAGACGGGAAAGATTATTTAATGATGCGCGAAAGCGACATATTAGCAATTATTTAAAAAATTACAAATTATGGCAAAAGATATAAAATTTGATATTGAAGCACGCGATGGTTTAAAGCGTGGAGTTGATGCATTGGCAAATGCAGTAAAAGTAACCCTAGGACCAAAAGGAAGAAATGTTATTATTAGCAAATCATTTGGTGCACCTCAAGTTACTAAAGATGGTGTAACAGTAGCAAAAGAAATTGAATTAAAAGACGCTCTTGAAAACATGGGAGCTCAAATGGTAAAAGAAGTTGCTTCAAAAACTAATGATTTAGCTGGTGATGGTACAACTACTGCTACGGTTTTAGCACAAGCAATTGTAAAAGAAGGTTTGAAGAACGTGGCTGCTGGTGCTAATCCAATGGATTTAAAACGTGGAATAGACAAAGCGGTTGAAGCTATCACTAAAGACCTTGAAAAACAAGCTAAAAAAGTAGGTAACTCATCTGAAATGATTAAGCAAGTTGCTTCTATTTCAGCAAATAATGATGATACTATTGGTGATTTAATTGCAAAAGCATTTAATAAAGTTGGTAAAGAAGGTGTTATAACTGTTGAAGAAGCAAAAGGTATGGATACCTACGTTGATGTAGTTGAGGGTATGCAGTTTGACAGAGGTTATTTATCTCCTTATTTTGTTACCGATGCTGATAAAATGATTGCTGATTTAGAAAATCCATACATTTTATTGTTTGATAAAAAGATCTCAAACTTACAGGAAATACTTCCAATATTAGAGCCAGTTGCTCAGTCTGGAAGACCTTTATTAATTATTGCTGAAGATGTAGACGGACAAGCCTTAGCTACTTTAGTAGTTAATAAATTACGTGGAGGCTTAAAAATTGCAGCCGTTAAGGCACCTGGTTTTGGAGACAGACGTAAAGCAATGTTAGAGGACATTGCCATCTTAACTGGTGGAACGGTTATTTCTGAAGAAAGAGGCTTTACTCTTGAAAATGCAGATATTAGTATGTTAGGTACTGCAGAAACAGTTACTGTAGACAAAGACAACACAACTATTGTTAATGGTGCAGGGAAAGCTGCTGATATTAAAGCAAGAGTTAACCAAATAAAAGCTCAGATTGAAACAACAACAAGTGATTATGATAAAGAAAAACTTCAAGAGCGTTTAGCTAAATTAGCTGGAGGTGTTGCTGTTCTTTATGTAGGCGCTGCTAGTGAAGTTGAAATGAAAGAGAAAAAAGACCGAGTAGACGATGCTTTACATGCAACCAGAGCGGCTGTTGAAGAAGGCATTGTTGCTGGTGGTGGTGTTGCTTTAGTTAGAGCTAAATCTGTATTAGAAAAAATAACTACTGAAAATCTTGACGAAGTTACAGGAATTCAAATTGTAGCTCGTGCTATTGAATCTCCATTACGCACAATTGTTGAAAATGCAGGTGGCGAAGGTAGTGTAGTCGTTTCAAAAGTTATGGAAGGTAAAGGTTCATTTGGATATGATGCAAAAACTGAAACCTATGTTGATATGCTAAAAGCAGGTATCATTGATCCTAAAAAAGTTACTCGTATTGCATTAGAAAATGCAGCTTCAGTAGCTGGCATGATCTTAACTACAGAGTGTGCATTGGTTGACATTAAAGAAGATGCTCCAGCGATGCCAGCAGGCATGGGTGGTGGTATGCCTGGTATGATGTAAAAAACACATATCATATAAATTTAAAAACGCTTCATTTTCATGAAGCGTTTTTTTTTAGAATTTAATCTAAGGTTAACAACATGCCAATTCCAAAATCTTTGCCATCATAAAAAGGAGTTATCATACCAACATTTTTATTTTTTCTAGATTTAAAAATATGCTCATTGATAAATGGAAAAGTCCAATAAGCAATTTTAGTACTTAAAATTCCAATACCCGCTCCCATCGCTACATCTGTAAGCCAGTGTTTATTATTGTATATTCTAAAAAATCCAGTACCTGTTGCTACCAAATAGCCAGAAATGCCATACCATACAGAGACATCCTTATACTCTTGCCATAAAAATTCGGCTCCTAAAAAAGCCGTAGCTGTATGTCCTGATGGAAAAGAATTAAAACTACTATGATCTGGTCGTTCAACTTTTGTTAATGATTTTAAACTTATAACTGTTCCTGACATTAATAAGTACGAAGTGCCTAAAATTATGGTTCTATCTCTTAAATTATGCTTCCCTTCTATCCCTAAATTATTTAAGGCATAAACTGTCAATGCAGGTGCATACTGCGAAAAGTCATCTATTGTAAACTTTTCATCAATATCTTCGACAACCTCATTTCTAATATTTAAGTTGAGTCCTTCTAGCCCATCGCTTTCTAATCCGATAACGCCATAGGTCATTAAAACCGTTGGAATAATTAATGCTTTAGCATTAAATTTAGAAATCTCTTTTTGATTTAAGTTTACACTGTCCTTTACTTTTAATTTCTGAGAATGAACAGAGTAAGATATCAGAGCGAATACTAATAAACAAAAATTTAAACTTCTCATGATTGAAAGAAACTACTCTTCATTTCCTATAAACGCTTTTCTGTTTAAAAAAATATATAATAGTGTCTTTAAATTAAAAAACGCTTCAAAATAATTGAAGCGTTTATTTGTATTTGTTCCTAAAAATACATCCAGGTTTAACAACATCTCAACGTTCTTTTTAGATTACTAAACCTTATAAAAATATGTTATTGTTTTTTCTACTATTCTTACATGCCAATTTTTCTGAACTGACCATGTAAATACGGGAGCTTTTGATTATAACTTGGATCAATTACTCTTCTATTGAATTTAATTTGAAACTTTACTTCTACATATGTATTTACGGGTTTATTATTAATTAGCATTGGTTGCCATTTATTTTTTGTGCCTTCAAATATTTTTTTTATAATCTTGTCAGATTTTTTTTTGCAGCTAAAGCTTCCTTGTTCCTTTTCTAAATTCCCGTCTTTAGTAACTATAAAGATAAATTTAATATCACAATAATCCTGTTCAACAGTGTATTGTAAATAAGCACTTTTAAAATATTCATTTAAATCATCATTACCTTCTAAATTAGGGTGGTTAAATTCATTAGCAAAATATACTGGCTCATTATTATACATTACATGCTTTTTCAGTTGATTGTCAATCATACCTTTTTCAGACTTAAAAAATAATTTCCTACAGACATCATCAACGTAATTGATAAGAATCAAAGAATCCTCCATTAACGTATCAATGGCATATTTTTGTTCGTTAATAATAATCTCATTATTTTCAAAAAGATAATTCAATTCCATTTTACCTTTTATATTACTAAAAGATAGTTCTGCTAACCCATTTTGGTGAAATTCAATAGCCCATTTGGTATCATCAATAACAGTGTTTTCATTACATAGTAAAGATTTTTCTAAAAACCATTTGTTATATAAATCATCTGTTGTGGGGTAAATGAATAGAGGTAAGCAAATTAAAAATAAACCCAGATACTTTTTTAAAATTGTAGTTTTAATCATAATTTTTAAATATAATGTAATTTCTTACAATAACAAAAAGATCATTAAAAAAACCAAAGATAAACTTTGGTTTTTTTAATGTTTTTATAAATTAATTATTTCCCTCCTGGCGGACAGTAAGTCTTTAAATAATTTGTATATAATGTTCTTAAATGTTTTGTAGTGCCTTCACCTTCTCTAATACCATGGGTTCTGTTTGGATAAGGCATAAACTGAAATTGTTTATTATACTTTATCAGTTCATTTACTAAAATTTCGGCATTCTGGTAATGTACATTATCATCTCCAGTTCCATGAATATATAATAAATTTCCAACTAAATTTTTAGCGTATGTTACTGGCGAACCATTAACAAAATCTTCTAAATTTTCTTGTGGCAAACCCATATAACGTTCCTGATAAATATTATCATAAGTCAACTGGTTTGAAATTGCTGCTAATGCAATTCCTGTTTTGTAAATTTCAGGATATTGAAAAAGTAAGTTTAAGGTAGCGGCGCCACCACCACTATGACCCCAAACAGCTATTCGATTGGCATCAACAAAATCCCATTTCAAGATTTCTTGAGCAGCCATAGCCTGATCTTTAATATTAATTCTTCCAATATTTCTGTAAATACTTTTACGCCATTCTCTACCTTTTGGTGCTGGTGTTCCTCTGTTATCCAAAGAAATATAAATATAACCA
>JAHEDS010000030.1 GCA_024641135.1 Flavobacteriales bacterium | reverse complement strand
ATACTTCGTTTCCTGGAGCATCCATATATTCAACAACAGCACCAAAGTCAAGCATTTTAATAACTTTTACTTTATATGAGTTACCAACAGTTGGTTTAAACATTAAGGAATCTATTTTAGCTAAAACAGCATCAATACCATCTTGGTTTGTTCCTAATATTTCAACGATACCTTCTTCTGTAATTGGGTCTTCATTGATTACAATAGTTGTTTTAGTCGTTTTTTGTAATTCTTGAATTACTTTTCCACCAGGGCCAATTAATGCTCCAATAAATTCATTAGGAATTACTCTGGTAATCATTTTAGGTGCATGAGCTTTTACATCAGCATTTGGTTGTGCAATTGTTGCAACCAATTTTCCTAAAATATGTAAGCGTCCAGCTTGTGCTTGTTTTAAAGCATTAACAAGAATTTCGTAACTCAATCCTTTTACTTTAATATCCATTTGGCAAGCAGTAATACCGTCTTCAGTACCGGTAACTTTAAAGTCCATATCTCCTAAATGGTCTTCATCACCTAAAATATCCGATAAAACAGCATATTTTCCAGTATCCGCATCAGAAATTAATCCCATAGCGATTCCAGAAACTGGTTTTTTAATTTGTACACCGGCATCCATCAATGCCATGGTTCCAGCGCAAACTGTCGCCATAGAAGAGGAACCATTAGATTCTAATACTTCCGAAACAACTCTTACAGTGTAAGGACAATCAGCAGGTACCATTCCTTTTAATGCACGTTGCGCTAAGTTTCCATGTCCAACTTCACGTCGAGAAGTTCCTCTTAATGGACGCGCTTCACCAGTTGAAAAAGGAGGGAAGTTATAATGTAAATAAAAACGCTCTTCACCTTCATAAGATGGCATATCAATTTGGTTTGCTTCTCTAGATGTTCCTAAAGTTACGGTAGCTAACGCCTGAGTTTCCCCACGTGTAAAAATAGATGAACCATGTGTTGATGGTAAATAATCTACTTCACACCAAATTGGTCTGATATCAGTCGTTTTACGACCATCTAAACGTAAACCTTCGTTTAAGGTTAAATCTCTAACTGCTTTTTTCTCGGCTTTGTAATAGTATTTTGAAACTAAGCTACCAAAATCAGCTAATTCTTCTTCCGTAAAAGTAGCTTTTACTTCTTCTTTTATAGCTTCAAATGCCGCGCTACGATCATGTTTTGCTGAAGCAGCTCTTGCAACGGCGTAAACCTTATCATAAGTTAAAGCACTTACTTTTTTGGCTAAATCTTCATCTTCACGCTCTGCTTCGTATTCACGAGTTTCCTTTTTACCAAAAGCCTCAGCTAATTTAATTTGAGCAGCACATTGAATTTTAATAGCATCATGCGCAAACTTAATTGCTTCAACCATCTCTTCTTCAGAAATCTCATTCATTTCACCTTCAACCATCATTACTGAATCAGCAGAAGCTCCAATCATCATATCGATGTCAGACTCCAATAATTGTGTTCTCGTTGGATTAATGATAAATTGACCATTAACACGGCCAACTCTTGCTTCAGAAATGGGTGTTTCAAATGGTATATCAGATAATTGAATAGCTGCCGAAGCTGCTAATCCAGCCATGGCATCTGGCATCACATCGTCGTCATGAGACATTAGCTGAACCATTACTTGTGTTTCAGCATGATAATCTTTTGGGAATAACGGACGTAAAACACGGTCTACAAGACGCATTGTTAATACTTCACCATCACTAGGTCTTGCTTCTCTTTTAAAGAAACCTCCTGGGTAACGTCCAGAAGCAGCAAATTTCTCTCTATAATCTACCGTTAAAGGTAAAAAGTCAACATCACTTTGCTGATAGTTGGAAACAACTGTACATAATAACATACATTTTCCTGATTGTACAACAACAGAACCATGTGCCTGCTTTGCTAATTTTCCGGTTTCAATAGAAATCTCTCTACCGTCTCCAAGGTCTATAACCTCTCTAAAAACTTTTGGAATCATAATTTTTTTAATTCTAATTAAACAAGGGTCGTTGTGTTGTTGTGTGTAGTTGTTGTGTATGACCAATGAAAAACTATAATAAGCTTCTTATTTTGTGCTAATTATACTCTAACACAAGAGTTGTATTTTTAAACAAAAAAGAGGCGTAAAGCCTCTTTTAATTATTTTCTTAATCCTAATTCTTTCACTATGGCACGATATCTTAAGATATCTTTTTTAGTTAAGTAATCAAGTAATGACCTACGTTTACCTACTAATTTTACTAATGAACGCTCAGTATTAAAATCTTTACGATTGTTTTTTAAGTGCTCAGTTAAGTGATTGATTCTGTGCGTGAATAACGCAATTTGTCCTTCTGCAGTCCCAGTATCGTTCTTTCCTTTACCGTGTTTTGAGAAGATTTCTTCTTTAATTTCTTTTGTTAAATACATGCTAATATTATTAAAATGATTTTTATGTATGCGAAAGATTTTCTTTCGAGCGGCAAATATAGTAATAATTAATTATTTACGTCTAATTCATTATAAATAAATAACAATTAATTATTACGCTCTCAATGGCTGATTAGTAATTAAATCTATGTATTGATTTATTACATTTTTTAAATGTTTACGTTCAGAGATAAAATCTAAAAAACCATGTTCCAACAAGAATTCGGAAGTTTGAAACCCTTCAGGTAATTCTTGTCCTGTTGTGTCTTTTACAACACGTGGACCTGCGAATCCAATTAATGCGCCTGGTTCGGCAATATTGATATCACCTAACATAGCAAACGAAGCAGTAGTCCCACCTGTTGTTGGATCTGTACATAATGAAATATATGGAATACCAGCATCTGCGAGTTGGGCTAGTTTTACAGACGTTTTTGCTAATTGCATTAACGATAATGCGGCTTCCATCATTCTCGCTCCACCTGATTTAGAAATAATCATGAATGGAATTTTATTTTTTAATGCATAGTCTGCTGCACGAGTTATTTTTTCACCAACAACACTTCCCATTGATCCTCCAATAAAAGCAAAATCCATACAGGCAATTACCAAGTCTTTACCTTTTGATTTACCTACTCCACATCTTACGGCATCTTTTAGTTTGGTTTTTTCTTGCGCAGCCTTTAAGCGGTCTGGATACTTTTTAGTATCTACAAATTTTAAAGGATCTTTTGAATCTAAATTGGCATCTAATTCCTTAAATTTATTATCATCAAATAAGATTTCAAAATATTCCTTGCTTCCAATTCTCACATGATAGCCATCTTCTGGACTTACGTAGAAATTTTTTTCTAATTCCTCAGCATCTACAATTTTTCCTGTGGGCGATTTATACCATAATCCTCTGGGAGTGTCTTTTTTATCCTGTGTAGTAGTGGTAATTCCTTTTGTTTTTCTTTTAAACCAAGACATAGTATTCTAGATTTTATTTTGCCGATTGTAGCTATTATCAATCGTTTGAGTTAAGGTTCTTTAGCTTTATAATTTTAATTTAATGACGCTAAAATAAATAAAAACTAAAAAGGCCTAACCACAAAATTAAACCTTTTTTTAATTTTGTGGTTAGGCCTAAAGAAAATATTATAGAGTATTTACGTTATTTAAATCTTCAAACGCCTTTTTTAAACGCTCTACAAATGTTACTTCACCGCTACGTAACCAAACACGCGGATCGTAGTATTTTTTATTTGGTGAGTCTTCACCATCAGGATTTCCGATTTGAGATTGCAAATAGGCATCATTTTTCTTCATGTAATCTCTAATACCACTCATAAAGGCATATTGCATATCAGTATCAATATTCATTTTTACTACGCCATAACTAATACCTTCACGAATTTCTTCAACTGTAGAACCCGAACCACCGTGAAATACAAAATCAATATGATTATGACCGACACCGTATTTTTTAGTAATATAGTCTTGAGAATTTTTTAATATTTTAGGTGTTAATTTAACATTACCTGGTTTGTAAACACCGTGGACATTACCAAACGCAGCAGCAATAGTAAATTGATCACTTACTTTACTTAATTCTTCATAAGCATAAGCTACTTCTTCTGGTTGAGTATAAAGTTTTGAATCATCAACATCACTGTTGTCTACACCGTCTTCTTCACCTCCTGTAATTCCTAATTCAATCTCTAAAGTCATACCCATTTTACTCATGCGTTTTAGGTATTTTTTACACAATTCAATGTTTTCTTCAATTGGCTCCTCAGAAAGGTCAATCATATGTGAACTGTAAAGAGGTTTGCCAGTTTCAGCAAAATGCTTTTCACTAGCATCAAGCAACCCGTCAATCCAAGGTAATAGTTTTTTAGCACAATGGTCTGTATGCAAAATAACAGGAACGCCATATGCTTCTGATAAGATATGAATGTGTTTTGCTCCTGCAATGGCTCCAGCAACCGATGCTTTTTGGTTGTCGTTATTTAAACCTTTTCCTGCATTAAATTGGGCTCCTCCATTTGAAAATTGTATAATTACAGGTGCATTTAAAGCAGCAGCTGTTTCTAATACACCGTTAATGGTATCTGAACCAATTACGTTTACTGCTGGTAAAGCAAACCCTTTTTCTTTTGCAAGTTTAAAGATTGCTTGAACTTCTCTTCCTGTAGCAACTCCAGGTTTTATATTGTGTCCCATTTTTATTGAATTAGTTTATAATATATTTTAATGTATCAAAAGTAATGAATTTTTACTTATTTAAGTAAGGTTTTAAGGCTGGTAACGTTTAAAATACTACTAAAACGTTATAGTTTTTAATGATAATTATAAATTTAAAATGGATAATTTATCCCAATGTTATAGACGGCATTTCCAAAATTATAATCTTTAAACCATCTATCATTAATAGGGTATGAAGGGTCGTAAGTTTTAAAACCTATATCAAAACGAAAAACAAAAAAACTAAAGTCATATCTAAACCCAAAACCAGAACCAACGGCAATATCTTTTAATGAATTGATTCCAGTAAATTTTGAATCGGGATCCTCTACTACATCAAAAACATTCCAAATGTTTCCTGCATCAATAAATACGGCTCCATATAAATTTTCAAAAAAGTTAAATCGTTGCTCAACACTAAAAGCTAATTTAAAATTGGCTTCATTATATTCATTTAAACTTTGTGTACGACCAGGTCCTAAATTATATGCTGTCCAGGCACGATTGTCATTAGGTCCCCCACCAAAAAAACTTTTAGAAAAAGGAATACTGTTGGAGTTGCCATACGGTATGGCAATACCAGCATAACTTCGTACTGCTAAAACATTTTTTCTACCTAAATCCCAATGTTTAATAAAATCAACCTCTGTTTTAACATATTGAGAATAAGCAACATTAAATATTTCATATTGGCCGTTGTCATTTTTATTAAGGCCTAATAAATTTGATGCACTTGAAAGTAAGTTTCCTGCCAATTCTAATTTTACTCTAAAAATGGAAAAATCTTCATCATATAAATTCTGACGGGTATCTTCTATCACACTGAAACTTGATGAAATAATTAAGTTGTTTTCTGTTAATCTGGTTTTACGTTCATCTATACTATTAACTTCTTTTACTTGTTCTTGTGAGATTTCATTAGGGGTTGGACTTCCTAGCGTATAGTCTATAAATGCATTAGTTCCTTCTGGAATTATTAAATTGCCATTAGAATCTACATAATCCTCATCATTATAATTAACATCTAATGCAATTTGATTTAATGAATTATAAGAAGAGCTATAAACATCAAAATAATTGTCAATATTGAGATTTCTTACATATTGAACATTAAACAAATCTAATTTGTCTGTTACTTTAGGCGATGGATGCCAATTGTAACTTAAAATACCATTAAATGTCTGCTTGTCTAAACCAATGTTAGTCTGGCTTGTTGTAGAAAGACTTATTCGTGTACTTGGAGACATGTATTTTGGTAAAATCCTTTCTGTATTAAATGGCGAAAACATTCTAGGAATAGTTAATCTTAAATCGACACCTAATTCATGAATATCAAAAAACTGATTGGAGTTATTATTTGAAGCATCTTTTGAAGAACCTATAGATCCTATTGCCGATAATTGCAGGGTTTCTGCACCTCTAAAAATATTTCTAATCATTAAACTTGGATTAATAGAAAGGCCAAGAGTTTGAATATTACTTTGGGTTACTTCGGTACTAAAACCAAGGCTAAACTTTTTAAGAGGTGTTAAAAAGATATCTGTTGATAGCGTTGAATCATCATTTTCTGTATATTTTATATCTGGATATTTAAAAGTCCTTAATTCGCTCAAATATCTGTAAGTACGTGTTCTATCAATATCTTTAAAAAGGGTGTAGGGTGCAATAAAAATGGCATCGGTTAAAGCTTTTGGTCTAAATCGCATTTTACCAATGCTATATAATTTGAAATTATTATAAATTAGGGAATCTGTTCTGTCTTCATTTCGGTTTTCATAGGTTCCATCCGTAAAAATATTAACATCTTTAATGTAATAAATTTTGAATGGCTCTCTTGCAATAGAGTCTTGTATTCTAATGGCTCTTTGTTGAATTTTAACTTCAACATTTACTTTTTTATTGGTGTTAACCGTATCTATCTCAAAAGCTACATAGTCCTGATTAAAGTGATAAACCCCTTTATTTCTTAATTCATTTGATATACGCTCTCTTTCCAATTGAAAATTGCTCGTTTTGTATTGTTCGTTTTTCTTAATAAATGAATTTTTTTTAATTATCCTATATAACGAATCAACCATGGATGGTTCATGTTTTTTAGAAATAGAATCTATAATGTAAGGATTGCCAGTTTTAACGAAATAATCAATTTCGGCACGTTGTTTTTCTTTTTTAATTATACTATAGGTGGATTCTGTATTAAACCACCCGTTATTAATATAATAATCATTTAAACGCTTAATGGATCTCTCTGTTCTATCATTATTAATAATAACAGGGGCCTCCCCAGATTTTTTTAACCAGTTGTTAAAACTTTTTCTTGAATCGATATAATTATCTAATTGTTTTTTACTGAGAAATGATTCAAGATTTTTTCTCTTATTAGGACGCTTATCTAATTTGGAACTTACAATTGAATCAATATTGGGACGCGCTAAATTGTAAATATTCAAACGCAAGGGCACATTTAATATTTTGCTATTTGGATGTTGGTATAACAGGTTATTTATGCTTTCTGATTTTTCTTTTTTATCATTAACATAAATCGTGTTTTTAGTAAGTAAATAACTTTCTTCTGGAACTCTTTTTACCGCATTACATGACATAATTAGACTTGTAATTATAAATAAAATTGGTATGTTTTTAAATGTGAGTTTCAAATATTAGTATTTTGTTTTACAATCTCAGATTCTCTGTAATTAAATTTATATTAAAACCTTGTTGGGCGATTAATCTTATTCAAAAATACATTATTTCTAAAGAAAAAATATTTAAATAAATAAGTAAGAGTTAACTAAAACTATAATTTTTTCATTTTCTTTATAACATAAAATGAAAAAGTCTCTTTTTAGGAATGTTATCTAAAAATCAAATAAAATTTATAACGAATTTAAAGCAAAAAAAATTCAGGTTACAACATGGATTGTTTGTGGTTGAAGGTGTAAAAACTATTAATGAACTACTGCAGTCCGACTTAGAGCTTGAATCGTTATATGCAACAGAATCTTTCAAAGTTAATGCCATAGATGCAGAAGTTATTTCTGAATCTGAATTAAATCGTATTAGTTTTTTAAAGACACCTAATAAAGCCTTAGCCATATTTAAAATACCTAATTCTAAACCGGTAGATTTTAACGAATTAATTGTTGCTCTGGATGATGTTCGCGATCCAGGGAATTTAGGAACTATTATTAGATTATGTGATTGGTTTGGGGTGAAAAACTTAGTGTGTAGCAAAGAAACTGTCGATTGCTTTAACCCTAAAGTTATTCAGGCAACTATGGGATCTATTACAAGGGTTAACATAACATATTTAGAGTTAACAGATTTTTTAAAACAGGTCAAGTTGCCAATTTTTGGAACTTTTATGAATGGTACTTCTGTATATTCAACAGATTTAGAAAATAAAGGTATTTTGGTTTTGGGTAATGAAGCCAATGGAATTTCTAATGAAATAGAATCTTGTATAACTAAAAAAATTAGTATTCCTAGATTTGGTGACTTACAAACAACCGAAAGCTTAAATGTTGCTACTGCAGCTGCTATCTTTTTAAGTGAATTTAAAAGAAGGTGATTTTACTGGAAAGTAAAGTTGATAAAAATGCCTCTTGTTTTCATACTATTTATATTTCCTGTCCAAGGGCTGTTAGGGTCATCGTCTCTAACCAATTCGTCATTTATTCCAAAGATGCCACGAATTGAAGGTGTAAATTTAAAGTTGTACAAGTATAAATCTATTCCAAACCCCAATTCATAAAAAAGAGAATTTTTGGTCGTTCTAAATTGACCATTACTATTGTCATCTGGATTATTTTCGTTGCTTGAAAGATTTAAAGCTGTTGAAAACCCTCCAACAATAAACGGTTTGAAATTATTTATTCTTTTGGTTGAAAATTTAACTAATAACGGAACATGTATGTAGGTCGATTTTACTTCACGTATTAAATCATTATTGTTATAAGAAATGCCTTGAAAATATTGTACGCTATAATACAATTCTCTTGTGGAAATTACTAAGCCTGGTTCTATACGCAAATCAATAAAGTCATTAATGCGCAAATTCCCTATTAATCCAACATTAAAACCAACGTTTCTTTTTACAAAAATATCTCTTAAATCTTCGTTGTAATCAAAATTAAAATCATAATTATTAAAACCTAAATAATAACCCCATCGCAACAAATTATTGTCTGTAGAACCTCTTCCTTGATTTGCATCGTAAGAAACTTTTTCTTTAGTAAAAAGCTGGGCATTAGTGGTTTGAAATAGAAATAAAAAAGATAATAGAAAAAAGGTGTTTCTCATTTTATTGCTTTGTTGATGTATAGATTGTGGCAACTCCCATAGTTTGCGGAAAATCTTTAACATTAATAAACCCAATTTCTTTTAAAATATTGTTCAAAGCTTCACCATAAGGAAAAGCTGAGGCCGATTCACTTAAATAAGAATAAGCACTTTGGTCTTTTGAAAACATTTTTCCAATAACAGGTAATATATACTTTGTGTATATTTTATAGCCTTGCTTATAAGGTGTTTTTGTGGGAACCGAAGTTTCTAAAATTACAAATATGCCATTTGGTTTTAAAACTCTTAAAATTTCTGAAAGCCCCTTTTCTAATGTTTCAAAGTTCCGAACTCCAAAAGCTACGGTAATGGCATCAAAGGTATTGTCTTCAAAAGGCATGTTTTCAGAATCACCTAAAACCATTTCAATTGTGCCTTGCAGATTTTTCTTAAGTATTTTTTGTTTGCCAATCTCAAGCATACCGCTACTTATATCTAAACCAATTATTTTATCGGCATTAGTCTTTTCCAAAGCAATGGCTAAATCACCAGTTCCTGTAGCAATATCAAGTATCGATTTTGGATTAGTTTTTTCAACAAGTTTTACAACTTTTTTGCGCCATTTAACATCAATACCAAACGAGATAACTCTATTTAAACCATCATAATCTCCCGAAATGGTATCAAACATTTTTGTGACTTGCTCCTTTTTTCCTAAATCACTATTTTTATAAGGCTTTATTTTTGACAAATCTAAACTTTTTGGCAAACCTACATATTTATTTTGGATTTGGAATATCACTTAAAGTCAAAAATGGACTGCTATGTTAATAATAAAAGTTTAGCTAAAATCATTAAAAAGCTAAACAGCAAATAATTAAATCAAAATCTATGTTACTTACTCCTATTAATTTTATACTATATTTGCCTACTTTTTATGATTTATAAAAAATGAAAATAATTATTGCCGGTGCTGGTGAAGTAGGGTTTCATTTAGCAAAGTTACTATCTTACGAATCGCAAGAAATAACCTTAATTGACACTAACAAGGAAAGTTTGTCGTATGCTGATACCCATTTAGATATCAAAGTAATACGTGGTGATGCAACTTCAATAGCCATCTTAAAAGAAGCGCGTATAGAAACAAGCGATTTGTTAATTGGTGTTACTTCTTCTGAAACAATCAATATTACCGTTTGTGTTTTAGGAAAACAATTGGGCTCGAAACGAACCATTGCAAGAATATCAAATACAGAATTTATTCAGCATAAAGACGAAGTTGGATTTACAAAATTTGGAATTGATGAGTTGATTTCACCAGAAGCGTTGGCGGCCTCAGAGATTGAAATTTCTTTAAAGCAATCGTCATTTAATGAAACGTATGAATTTGAAAATGGCGCTTTAAATATGGCGGGATTAACCTTGTCTAAAACAGCCCTGTTTGTCGGTAAATCTGTGAAGGAAGCGGCTCATATATTTCCTGAAATTCATTTTGTACCCATTGCAATTCAACGTCAGGGAACGCAATACACGATCATTCCTCGCGGTGATACTGTGTTTAAAAAAGGTGATAATGTTGTGTTTATTACCTCTGAAGGTGGAGGAGAAGAATTATGTAAACTTACAGGAAAAGTTAATACTGAAATTAAGAATGTAATGATTCTTAGTGGTAGTCAAATCGGATATAAGGCAGCCAGAGATTTAAGCGATAAAGGCTTTAATGTTAAGCTTTTAGAGGAAGACAAAGAGCGAGCCTTTGAAATTGCTGATGAATTGCCAAATGTATTGGTAATTAAAAGTGATGGTCGAAATGTTGATTTATTAGATGAAGAAAATATTAGTGAAATGGATGCGGTTATAGCTGTTGCAGCTAATTCTGAAACTAATATTATGTCTTGTTTAGTGGCTAAATCAAAAGGGGTTAAAAAAACGATAGCCCTTGTTGAAAACATGGATTATTTCGAGCTATCTCATTCTATCGGGATAGATACGCTAATAAACAAGAAATTATTAGCAGCCAATAGTATATTTAGATATATCCGAAAAGGTGAAGTAGTTGCTATGACGAAACTTAGTAATATGAACGCCGAGCTTTTGGAGTTTGAAGTAAAAGCTCAGTCTCAAATTTGCAATAAAATCATTAAGAAAATTGACTTTCCACGTTCAGCCATTATAGGTGGTGTTATTAGAGATGGTGTTGGTTTAATTGCTCTTGGAGATTTTAAAATTCAGGAAGGAGATCGCGTGGTTGTTTGTAGTCTACTTAAATCAATTAAAGGAGTAGAAAAATTATTTTTATAATATGAAATTAAATTATAAAATAATCTTTCACTTTCTGGGCTTATTGTTGTTATTCAACGGTGGTTTTATGCTACTATCTTCACTAATTAGCTGGATATATAAAGATGGTATTACATTACAATTGTCTCAAGCTAGTTTAGTCACTATGCTATCTGGTGGTTTAGTAATGCTCTTAACGAGAAACCATAATAAGGAAATGAATAAAAGAGAAGGTTACATTGTCGTAGCCTTTGGTTGGATTATAATGACCTTATCTGGGACATTACCTTATCTTTTTACAGAAAGTATACCGAATTTCACCAATGCTTTTTTTGAAACAATGTCTGGTTACACCACCACAGGAGCAACTATACTAAATGACATTGAAGCAGTTCCAAAAGGCGTTTTGTTTTGGAGGAGTTTAACACATTGGATTGGAGGAATGGGAATCATAGTACTTGCCATTGCAATTTTGCCTTTATTAGGGATTGGAGGCATGCAGCTTTTTGCAGCGGAAGCTCCTGGTCCAAGTACAGATAAATTACATCCAAGAATTACAGATACCGCCAAACGATTATGGCTTATTTACTTTGGGTATACTCTTGTTGAAACCTTGTTATTAAAACTTGCCGGGATGTCATTTTTTGACGCTATTAATCATTCTATGGCTACCTTATCTACAGGAGGGTTTTCAACCAAAAATGCCAGTGTTGCCTACTGGAACCACGAACCTATAATTCAATATATAATTATTTTATTTATGTTTCTGGCTGGTACTAACTTTGTGTTAAGTTACTTTGCTTTTAAAGGAAAAGTACAAAAAATAATTAGAGATGAAGAGTTTAAGTTGTTTTACCGTTTTGTAATTATTTTTACAATTATAGCCGCTCTTATTATTTATTTTAAGACCGATATTACAGTTTCTACCATCAAACATCCATTGGTTTGGGGTAAAGGTGAAGGCGCAATAAGGCATGCTTTATTTCAGGTATTAACCGTTATTACAACAACAGGATTTATTACAGCAGATTATACGACATGGACGCCATTTTTAATGGTTTTCTTTTTCGGTCTCATGTTTTTAGGTGGGTCTGCAGGAAGTACTTCTGGGGGTGTGAAGGTAGTACGTCATTTACTTATGATTAAAAATGGATTTATAGAGTTCAAAAGAACATTACATCCCAATGCTATTCTACCAGTACGATATAACACAAAAGCGGTTTCAGGTGATATTGTTTTTAATATTTTAGCCTTTTTTATTCTATATATGTTGTCCTTTATTGTTGGAGCTTTGGTGTTTTCTATGTTTCAAATTGATTTTCAATCAGCCATAGGGTTATCGGCTTCTAGTTTAGGAAATATTGGACCTGCTCTTGGACATTATGGACCAGTAAATAATTATGCTTTTTTACCAGATTTGGCAAAATGGTGGTCTTCGTTTTTAATGCTTATTGGACGATTGGAACTCTTTACGGTTCTAATATTATTCACGCCTTTTTTCTGGAGAAACAGATAAAAAACCTACTAATTGATTGAAGTTAATTAAGTTATTATAAAATTAATTGTAACATTTTGTAATGATAAACGTCATTATTATATAACCAATTAAATTATTTGTCATGGAATTAGTTATTACAAGACAAGATGTTAGAAGACAGTTTTCGAAAAGAATAGCTGAGGAATATATTAAACCTGAAGGTTTATTAAATTCAAATTATCAAAGAATTGCAAAAGGGAATTTAGAAGATGTTGAGGCAGATTCAATTTTTGGAATTAAGCAACGTGTTAAAAGCGATGAATATAAAACAACTTCAAGTATTGAGACCATTTTAAAAGTTTCTGTTTTTATGATTCTTTATTTAATAATCTTTTTATAAGATAATCTTGATTCATCATCTAAATAAATTTAAAATATAAAAGCCACTATAATTAGTGGCTTTTTAATTTATATAATAAGCAGTTTTTTAGCTTACTGCTTTTTTAATTCGTTTGATAGCTTCAATAATTTGTTCTTGAGAAGCCGCGTATGAAATTCGAATACAATCTGGATTTCCAAACGATTCTCCATCAACGGTAGCAACTAGCGCTTCTTCTAACAAATACATCGAGAAATCGGAGGCATTATGGATAGTTTTTCCACGTAATGTTTTACCAAAAAAGAAAGAGATGTTTGGAAAAACATAAAATGCACCTTCCGGAACATTTGTTTTAAAACCTTCAATATCACCTAGTAAATTTAATATTAAGTCACGGCGTACTTTAAACTCGTCAATCATATATTGAACACGACTAGGAGACTCATTTAATGCTGTAATAGTAGCGCGTTGAGCAATACAATTGGCTCCACTTGTAATTTGACCTTGCATTTTATTGCAGGCTCGTGCTATTTTTTCTGGAGCACCAATGTAACCAATACGCCATCCCGTCATAGCAAAGGCTTTAGAAACTCCGTTTACAGTAATTGTTTTGTCATACATATCATCAAATTGAGCCATACTAGCATGGCCACCTACATAATTGATATGTTCATAAATTTCATCAGAAACCACGTAAATATTAGGATAGTCCACCAAGACATCAGCTAAAGCTCTTAATTCATCTTTACTGTAGATAGATCCGCTTGGGTTACATGGAGAACTAAACCAAATCATCTTAGTTTTCGGAGTAATCGCAGCTTTTAATTGGTCAGGTGTCATTTTAAAATCTGTAGCAATAGTTGTTTTAACTTCTACAGGAACCCCATCATTTAGTTTTATTAAGTCTGCATAACTTACCCAATAAGGACATGGTAAAATAACTTCATCTCCTTTGTTTGTTAATACGGCCGCGATATTTGCCAACGATTGTTTAGCACCCGTTGAAACCACAATCTGGTTTGGAGTGTAAGTCAAACCATTATCACGTTTAAATTTAGTGATGATGGCCTGCTTTAATTCTACATACCCATCAACAGGAGAATAAGAATTGTAGTTATCATTAATTGCTTGAATAGCCGCTTCCTTTATAAAATCGGGCGTGTTGAAATCAGGTTCGCCTAAGCTTAATCCAATAATATCTTTTCCCTCGGTTCTTAATTCTCTTGCTTTTGCAGCCATAGCCAACGTAGCAGACGTAGCCATGTTTAAAATTCTATCAGATAATAATTGCATTTAAAAATTAATGGATAAATATGGTTAGACTTGTAACGCTGGTTTCATTCCCATATCTCGTAGATATCTAAAATGTGCAATAATAGCTTTACGCGTTGTTTTATATTCGTGATAAGGCAGATTGAATTCTTTAGCCGTTTCTTTCACTATTTTAGATATTTTAGTATAGTGAATATGACTAATATTTGGAAAAATATGATGCTCAACCTGATGGTTTAAACCGCCTGTAAACCAATTAACAATTTTGTTTTTTGTGCTAAAGTTTATAGTCGTATTTAATTGATGGATGGCCCAGGTGTTTTTCATGGCACCATCTTTAGTCGGCTGAGGCATATCTGCTTCTTCCATAACATGTGCCAACTGAAAAACAACACTTAAAATTAATCCTGCTGTATAATGCATTACAAAAAATCCAATAAGTATTTTCCACCAAGCTATTTCTAAAAACAGCATTGGAATAACAATCCAAATAGCTACATATATAATTTTTGAAATAACTAATTTGCTCCAATTCCAAACTGGATTAGGTAATTTTCCATAAGACAATTTGCGTTTCATATACCGTTTCATCTGAAGAAAATCGGTAGTTATGGCCCAGTTTATTGTTAACAAGCCATATAATAAAACAGAGTAATACTGTTGAAATTTATGATACCATTTCCATTCAGAATGCTCAGTAAAACGCATAATACGACCTGCATCTAAATCTTCGTCATGTCCATGAATATTGGTATACGTATGATGCAAAACATTATGTTGTACTTGCCAGTTATACACGTTTCCAGCTAGTATATAAATACTGCTTCCCATAATTCTATTAATCCATTCTTTATTCGAGAATGACCCATGATTCCCATCATGCATAACATTCATACCTACACCAGCCATACCAATTCCCATAACAATTGTTAATAGTAATTGCGCCCAGCCCGGAATATTTAAAGTTAGAATTAAAAAATAGGGAGTTAAAAATATTGAAAACATTACTATGGTTTTAAACCAAAGTTTCCAGTTTCCGGTTCGTTTAATTTTGTTTTCTTTAAAATAATCGTTTACACGTTTATTTAGTGTTTTAAAAAACTTTGCAGAATCTGTTCTTGAGAATGAAAGTGCTTGTTTAGTCATGTTATTTATTTAAAGGGTGCTATTAAATGTTTTAATTTATTATACACTTCGCAAAGATATATATAAACCATTCCAATATATAACGTTTTTTCGCAAAAATATGTATGTAAAAAGTATATTTTAGCATAAAATTATGAGTTATGGAACTAATATTAAAATATTTCCCAAATCTTACTGAAGACCAAATTTTTAAATTTAAAAAATTAGAATCGCTTTATAAGGATTGGAATTTAAAAATAAATGTGGTTTCACGTAAGGATATAGATGAGTTATACTTACGTCATGTATTACATTCTTTAGGTATAGCAAAAATTCTTTCTTTTAACGATGGCTCTAAAATATTGGATGTTGGTACAGGAGGTGGTTTCCCCGGTATTCCACTGGCTATAATGTTTCCTAATTGTTCATTTCATTTGGTTGATAGTATTGCCAAAAAATTGAAAGTGGTTGATGAAGTTGTGGAAGGTCTGGGTTTAACTAATGTAAAAACAACCCATAGTAGAGTAGAAGAAATAAACGATACATTCGATTTTATTGTAAGTAGAGCAGTAGCTGCCATGCCTACTTTTGTGCATTGGACTAAAGGTAAAATTGCTAAAAAACAAACGCACCAAATAAAAAATGGTATTATTTATTTAAAAGGAGGAGATTTAACGGAAGAACTTCAGGACTATAAAACCGCTAAGATTTATAATTTAAGTGAATTCTTTGAAGAAGACTTTTTTGAGACCAAAAAGGTGGTGTATCTTCCTTTAAAATATAGAGGATAAACGAGTTTATAATTTGCTTATTTCATTATAAAGTTCTGTGAAAGCATAAAATTGTTTTTGAAACCAATAGGTGTTTTTAAAAAGTTCTATATTGTCTTCCTGTGAAGTATTTTCACCCATAATGATGCTTTTGGCCTTTTCAAAATAAAGTTTTGCATTTTCAATATCATTTAATTTATAATAGGTTAATCCTAAGCCTAGAGTGGCATCAAAATCAGTGCTATCATACTGTGTTGCTATTTTAAAATCAGATAAAGCAGTCATAAAGTCACCCAGAAAAAAATAGGAGAGGCCTCTAAAAAAATAAGCAGGCATATTATTTTTATCTAAATAAATGGCGGCAGTAAAATCTGTATTGGCCTTTTTAAAATAATTAATATTCATAAAAAAAACACCACGAGTATAAAAAGAGTTACTATCTGGATTAAGTAAGATAGCATCATTAAAGCTTTTTATTGCATTTAAATGGTCATCGAGTTCTGTGTAAGCACGTCCTAACTGCAGAAGAATGGGGGGAGATTTATATACATTTGGTAAATTTAAATCTGCAATAGCGCCTTTGTAATCACCAAGATCATTTTTTGTAACAGCTAAACTGTATCGCGCTTCTATAAACTCAGGATTTAACTTTAAGGCACTTGAATAATCTTCAATAGCTCCATTAAAATCCAATAAACTGTATTTTGAATTTCCTCGGTTAAAATATACATCTGCGCTTGGTTCATAAAAAATAACTTTAGTGTAATCTAAAATGGCTCCATTATAGTCTCCTATACTATGTTTGGCTACTCCTCGGTAAAACAAGGCATCAAGATTTTTGGGCTCTAATGAAATGGCCTCAGTATAAAGCTGGATCTGTTCATTTGGATCTTCAGAATTAAGTGCTTTTCTTATTAGTTTATTAGCTTGACCAATTGAAAGTAATGGAAAAATAAGGCAGATAAGAATGATATATTTTTTCATAGGAGTCGCATTTAAAAGATAAAGATAATAACATTTTACAGAGATTATAGTAATCTGTTACTGAAATACTTTGATAAAATACGTTAGAAGGAAATTTATTTCAATTAGTATAGGTTATTAATAAATACAGAGAACAAGAAAAAAGTAAAGAATAGAACCTATTCTATTATAAACCAAAAACCCTGCCTTTTTAGACAGGGTTTTTTAATTATATAAGTTTTATTTTATCCTAAAAACGGATAACGGTAATCTGTTGGTGGCACAAAGGTTTCTTTAATCGTTCTATTATTAACCCAACGCAATAAATTCCAAACAGAACCTGCTTTGTCATTTGTTCCTGATGCTCTGGCACCTCCAAAAGGTTGTTGTCCTACAACCGCACCTGTTGGTTTATCATTTATATAAAAATTACCGGCGGCATTCTCTAATTTTTTAGTCGCTAATTCAATGACATATCGGTCGCCACTAAAAATAGCTCCTGTTAAAGCATATTCGCTAGTGCCATCAAGTAACTCTAAAACAGATTCCCAATCTTTATCTTCATAAATGTAAAGTGTAATAATTGGACCAAATAACTCTGTACACATCGTAGTGTATTTTGGGTTTGTGGTTACAATAACCGTTGGTTCTATAAAGTAACCTTTTGAATCATCATAGCCACCACCAATAATAATCTCTGCATCAGCATCTTTTTTTGCCTGATCTAAATAACCTGATAATTTGGTAAATGCTTTTTTGTCAATAACTGCATTAATAAAATTTGAAGGGTCTTCTGGACTCCCCATTTTAAATGAGTTAATGTCTTTTATAATGGCTTTTTTAATATCTCCCCATAAACTTTTCGGAATGTAAGCGCGTGATGCTGCACTACATTTTTGACCTTGATACTCAAAAGCACCTCTTGAAATAGCAGTGGCTACTTCTTGGGCATTTGCACTTGGATGCGCCCAGATAAAATCTTTTCCACCGGTTTCACCTACAATTCTTGGATAAGATTTGTAATGATTTATGTTTTTACCAATCGTTTCCCAGAAACTATTAAATACAGCTGTAGAGCCTGTAAAATGCACGCCTGCAAAATCTTTATTTGCAAGTATAGTATCTGTGATCATTCCAGAATTACCAGTAACTAAGTTTATAACACCGTCTGGTAAGCCGGCTGCTTTAAATAATTCCATAATAACATAAGCAGAATATACCTGTGTAGCTGCAGGTTTCCATACTACTACATTACCCATCATAGCAGGTGCTGCTGGAAGGTTTCCAGCAATGGCAGTAAAATTAAAAGGTGTAATCGCATATACAAAACCTTCTAATGGTCTGTATTCCATTCGGTTCCAGATGCCTGGAGAAGAAATAGGTTGATTGCTGTAAATTTCAGTCATAAACTGAACATTAAAACGCAAGAAGTCAATTAATTCACAAGCCGAATCTATTTCTGCCTGAAATACATTTTTTGATTGCGCCATCATAGTAGCTGCATTCATTCTATATCTAAAAGGTCCTGCTAATAAATCAGCAGCTTTTAAGAAAATAGCAGCTCTGTGTTCCCAGCTTGTTGCCGCCCATTTTACACGAGCTTCGGCAGCTTTTTCAATAGCCAGTTCAATATGTTTTTTTTCAGCTATATGGTATTTACCAACGCAATGTTTGTTATCATGTGGTGGGTGAATATCCACCGTATTACCTGTTCTATACTCTTTGCCACCTATATAAAAAGGGATGTCAACCTGTTCTTTGTACATTTTTTTATAAGTAGTTAATACAGCTTCACGCTCTGGTGATCCTGGTGCATAACCTTTAACAGGTTCATTAACAGCAACAGGTACATTGAAAAATCCGTTTCCCATGGGTTTCGTTTGATTTATAGTTTTTATTAAATAAAATTCAAAAATATGATGCAAATTTACGAATTTTTTAAGGATTCTTTAAAGGAGTGATTATTAAAAACGAGTTAAAATTTGTTTAATTTTTGTAAGTTGTAAAACCAGTATCGGACTATAAATTTTATGTGTACAGTAACTATATTTTCTAAAGGTAAAAATGATTTTGTGCTTACTTCTAACCGCGATGAAGCACCAAATAGGGTTTCAATAGCACCTGAGGAATATGATATTAATGGAACCAGATTAATGTTTCCTAAAGATGAACTTGCGGGAGGAACCTGGATAGGTGTTAGTGATAAAAAGCGTTTGGTTTGTGTGCTTAATGGCGCATTTGAACCGCATAGAAGATTGTTAAATTATAGACAAAGCAGAGGTGTGGTCGCTAAAGATTTTTTAATTTCCGAAGATATACATCAAACAGTTTATGTATATAATTTAGTCGCTATTGAACCGTTCACCATGATTATTGTGGATTGGAATAAGCATTTAAAATTTTACGAATTAATTTGGGATGGTGATAAAAAACATTTTTCTGATCTCCCACTTGAACCAAAAATCTGGTCATCGTCCTCGCTTTATAGTTTGGAAATGAAGCAGGAACGAAATAAATGGTTTTCAAATTTTAAATTAAAAGAAAGCTTGAACGCAAAGACCTTAATGCAATTTCATAAAAATGCGGGAAAAGGAAATGCTCATTATGGGGTTATTATGAATCGCGAATTTGTAAAAACGACAAGTATTACTCAGGTTGAAAAAAATGGAGATATGATTGAAATGATTCATGAGAATTTACAATCTTCCATAATTTCACAAAATCAATTCATGTTATCTTAAACCAATAATGAATAACACAGGAATTATTTTAACCTTAGCTTTTCCTGAAACTATTGTTATGGTTTCAAAAGAATGGTTTTCTCCCTTTTTAAGGTTTTTAGGAATAGGGAAGAAAAATTATTTAAGGGCTGGTCATGCTGCATTAGTGTTAATAAATAAGGAAACTGGTATTTTGGAATACCATGACTTTGGCCGTTATATTACCCCAGAGCCTTTTGGTAGGGTACGGGGCAGTGATACAGATAATGAATTACAGTTTCCTTTAAAAGCAAAAATTAAAAACGAAACTATAACTAATCTTAACGAAATTTTAGAATTTTTGGCTACCCATCCAAAATTCACACATGGCGATGGTAAGTTGGTCGCATCGGTTTGTAATGCGATTGATTACACAAAAGCAAGAAAGCATATTACTTTAATGCAGGAAAAACAATTTATTCGTTATGCAGCGTTTATTAAAGACGCCAGTAATTGTGCTAGATTCGTTACAGACACTTTAATCATGTCAGTCACAGATTCTAAAATAAAAAACAGGCTTATAAAATCAAAAAGGTTTACGCCTAGTACTATTGGCAACGTCCTTTTGGCAAATACTGAAAGAAATGTTTTTGACATCTCTGAAAATGGGTATATAACAGAATTTAATGGGTCTCAAATGAGTGAGAATATACGTTGCTTTTTGGATAAATTAGAAACTCATGAACCAAGTTTTCATGGAACTTTAAAACCAAAACCTGTTGAAAATTTACATAACAAAGCGCAATGGTTATCTGGAATTGCAGCCGGAGCATGGTTTGAATTGCATTATAATGGACACCAATTTGAATACCTGTTGAAGCGTATTTCACCCCATGGGAATATTGATGTGTTTGATACTTTTACTGTGGATGATGAAACTTTTGATTATAATAAGGCATTTGAATTTGTACATTATTCAAACTGCAGTTTTTTCCACATTAAGCAATCTGGAAAAATATTTAGATTTAATAGAAAGAATGCTTTTTAATTGAGCGCGAATGGCGCACTAAGTTTAAAAGTTGGAATAACGACTTTAAAGTTTTTGGTAGTTGTAAAGTTAACCATCTCGTAATACCCTTGCATAGCACCAAAGGGAGAAGCTAATAAACAACCAGAAGCATACGTGTGTGATTCTCCCGGTTTTAAAACAGGTTTTTTACCAACAACACCTTCTCCAGAAACAATTTCAAGATTATTAAGAGCATCTAAAATTTCCCAATGCCTAGCATTAAGTTGAACCGAGTCTTTGCTTTGGTTTTCAATGGTCACTTTGTATCCAAAGGCATAATGTATCTTATAATTTTTATAAAATGAGCCTTCAAAGTTAGTTTCTACTGAAATTTTTATGCCTCTTGTTACTTGTTGAACCATAATTAACTGCTGATATACAATATGTATAATAAGCAAAAATAAGATTTTTTTTTCTCTTAGAGTGTTAAATTAAATTAATCCGATTAATTGGATATATTTACCGAGGATCCTTCGCCTTGCCCTATTATTCGGTCATAGCGTTTGCCTAAATCTCTATAATAGGCAATGACTTTGTAATTGTTTTCTGTTTGATAAAAATTACCACTTACTGCGCCTTCAATGAGTTGGTTGTTATTATCGACTACTACATATTTATAATTGTAAAAACCTTGTTTTAGTAAGATTGAACTTTTGAATATTTTATAGTTGGAATCATACGTCATTTTAGTGTTTTTGTCAATCGTATAATTATTAAAGTTACCATAAACATAAATGTGTTTGCCTTCTAACTCAGTACTAGATAATAATGAAAAATGCATCCAAACATAATCCGCCTCAATATCTGGATTTTCAGCATCAAGAACTGTTACGAGATAGTTGCCATTAATATCTGGATTATAAGTATATGGCTTATTAAATCGAGGATAATTGGTGAATAAGTAATTGTGATATAATTCTTCTAAATCAATTCTTTGTATCCCTGAGTTGGCACCACGAACATCTTTATTTTCAAAAAACAAATATTCATTGCCTCCCCAAAAACTGGATTCATCATCATATTTATAAATAAGTTGATTGCCAATAGTGTATTGTGGTATAAGATTGGTAATGGCTGTATTTAAATTGTTATTTTGAACAACAACAATTTTTACATTTTGTTTGGGGTTATTTAACTGGATATCGTTTGGAGAAACTACAATTTCCACGCGTTGCTTGTACTCGATGTTTGAAAGATCTCTCGAACGTTTAATTGAAACGCCTATATTAGCCATAGGTTCATAAATCATAAATTTTCTTGAAAACACTAATTCATTATTATCATTGAAAACGTGAATCATGTAATTACCAGAAACCTTGAGGCGTTTGGTTTGCTCATTAGGGATAGTAAGTTTATAATGTGAATAAATTTGGTAAGTGTTAAAAGAATTTTCGTAAGTTCTTATGCGTTGATTATCAAAACCATCTAAAAATTCAGATTTCATTAAAACTGAGGGAGTCCAGTCAAAGTTGTAGTATTCAATTTTATAATAATAGTCGTCTTCATTTCCATTAAGAGCATCAAACTCAAGGTCTACATAATCCCCAAGTTTTAAAACAGGTAATTGACTTTCACTAGTATCTCCTTTAAAATTTATGGTTTTGATATAATCTGGGGGAGCAGTTTCTTCAACTTGAGAATAATTTTTTAAGGAAATAATTGTGAGAAGTAAAAATAAAAATAGTCGAACTCGCATTAACATGGTGATTTTATGTAAATATAATCAAAATTTATACCTAAAACTGTCGTTGTAAAATTGGGTTTAAATTTCTCTTTATTTATTATGAAATCTGCATTATTAATTTGTAAATTTGCCACGTTTTTAGACAACTAATCTCAATATATCAAAATATGTCAAACGACATTCGTATCAAAAAAGGTCTAGACATTAAATTAAAAGGTGAAGCTGAAAAAACCTCTGAGAAGGCAGTTATCAGCAACTTTTATACTTTAAGGCCGCAAGATTTTCACAGCGTTACACCTAAATTAATTTCTAAAGTCGGAGCAAAAATAAAAGCGGGAAGTCCAGTTTTTTATGATAAATCCAACGAAAACATAAAGTTTGTTTCTCCAGTTTCTGGTGAAATTACAGAAATTACGCGTGGTGAAAAACGTAAAATACTAGCAATTAAAATTAAGGCAGATAAAACTGATTCTTATTTGGAACATCCGGTTCTTAATCTAGAATCCGCAAAAGCTGAAGACTTAAAATCACTTCTTTTAGCTTCTGGGTGCTGGCCTTTTATTAAGCAACGTCCTTATGATGTTATTGCAAATCCAGACAAAGAGCCTAAAGCTATTTTTATCTCAGCACGTGCTTCTGCTCCATTAGCAGCAAAGTATAATTATACGCTACAGGGTAAAGAAAAAGAATTACAGGCTGCTGTTACAGCATTAGGTAAATTAACTAAAGGGAAAGTGCATGTTTCAGTTGGAAATTTTGGTACTTCTCCAATGGAAGGTTTAACTGGGATTACTTTACATAAAGTTTCTGGTCCACATCCAGCAGGAAATGTTGGAACCCAAATTAATAGAATTGATCCAGTAAATAAAGGAGAAGTTGTTTGGACAATAAATCCTCAAGATCTTGTTATAATAGGTGAATTATTATTAACAGGTAAGTTTAATGCAGAACGTATTGTGGCATTGGCTGGTTCTTCTATTGAAAAACCAAGATACTTCATTACAAAGTTAGGTTGTGAATTATCAACAATGCTTTATGATCATGGAATTAAAAAGGATGCTCATGTTCGTGTTATTTCAGGAAATATTTTATCTGGAAAACAAGTAAATCCTGATGGGTATCTAGATTACTATAGTAATACCATTACGGTTATCCCTGAAGGTGATGATTATGAGTTTTTTGGCTGGACAACACCTGTATTTAATAAGGTGTCAACCACTCGAGCTTTAACATTTTCTTGGTTATTTCCTAATAAAAAATACGATTTAAATACCAATACTAATGGCGAACATCGTGCATTTGTAACTACTGGGAATTATGAAGAAGTATTTCCATTAGACATTTTTCCAATGCAGATTCTAAAAGCTTGTATGTATAGTGATTTAGACGAAATGGAAGCATTAGGAATGTATGAAGTAGCTCCTGAAGATTTTGCTTTAACAGAATTTGTATGCGTGTCTAAACAACCACATCAAGAAATTATTAGAAAAGGATTAGATGTAATGCTTAAAGAAATAGGATAATGAGTTTAAAAAATAATTTACACAAATTAAAAGAAAAGTACAAAGGTACCAAGTTGGCTCCGGCCTTTGGTGCACTTCATACCTTTTTATATTTGCCAAATGAGACGACTCATAACGGGACTCATATTAAAGCGGCCGACGATTTAAAACGTACCATGAATACGGTAATTTTGGCTATGATTCCATGTTTGATTTTTGGAATGTTTAACGCAGGATATCAGCATTACTTGGCAGCTGGAGAAATTGATGCCGTTACAGGTGGATTTTTTAGTAGCCAATTCTGGACTCTGGATAATTTTTCTTTAGGGTTTTGGAAAATCCTTCCTTTAATTATAGTGTCTTATGGTGTTGGTTTAGGGATTGAATTCTTATTTGCAACCATAAAAAATCACGAAGTTGAAGAAGGGTATTTAGTAACTGGTATGTTAGTGCCATTAATTGTTCCAATCGATATTCCATTATGGATGCTTGCAGTGGCTGTTGCATTTGGAGTCGTTATAGGTAAAGAAGTTTTTGGTGGTACCGGTATGAACATTTTAAACCCAGCTTTAACTATTAGAGCCTTTTTATTCTTTGCATATCCAACATGGATGAGTGGAGATAAAGTATGGGTTCAAGGAGCTGTTGAAAGTGTTGGTAAAGTAGATGCTCTTTCCGGAGAAACTATTTTAGGTGGATTGGCTCAAGGAAAACATTTAAGCTATTCTGTTATGGATATGTTTTATGGGTTTATTCCTGGTTCGATTGGAGAAACTTCAACACTGTTAATTTTAATAGGAGGTTTATTTTTAATCTTTACAAAAATTGGAAGCTGGAGAATTATGTTGTCTTCAGTAATTGGTGCAATAGTCATGGGATTAATATTTAATAATCTTGTAGATGCTAATGTTATTTCTCAAGGAAGTAATTTTTATACATTAATGAATACACCTTTCTGGCAACATTTGTTAATTGGTGGTTTTGCTTTTGGTGTTGTTTTTATGGCAACCGACCCTGTAACAGCTTCACAAACAAATAGAGGTAAATGGGTATATGGATTTTTTGTGGGATTACTTTCTATATTAATTCGCATATTCAATCCGGCTTATCCAGAAGGTGTGATGTTGGCTATTTTATTAATGAACGTGTTCGCACCTACTATTGATCATTATGTAGTTCAAGGAAATATTAAAAAACGACTTAAGCGTCTAAAAATTAAAACTGCTTAATAATGGAAAAAAGAACTGATAAAAATTCATACACTATATTATTTGCCATTGCAATGGTTGTTATAGTGGGAACTGTATTGGCTTTTGCGGCAGAATCATTAAAACCAAAAATAACTGAAAATAAGCGTTTAGAAATTCAACAGAATATTTTATACGCTATGGGAGTTAATGAAAATGATGAAAGTAGTGTTAATTTTATACCTACAGATAAAGTTGCCGTTGAGTTTTATAAATATATAAAGGAACAATTGGTTATTCAAATTGTAAATGGAAAGGTAAGTACCCTTAACCGAAAAGAATATATGGATGCTAATAATGGAGTAGAACCTTATTTAATAGATATAAAAAAGGAAGAGACAAAAGCATCAGATCCAAATTACACAAGGAAATTACCCGTATTTGTTGGAGAGAAGGATGGTGAAACATTTTATATTATTCCAATGCGAGGAAAAGGGCTTTGGGATGCTATTTGGGGATATGTTGCTTTAGACAAAAACTTAATAGTTGATGGTGTTTATTTTGATCATAAAGGAGAAACTCCTGGCCTTGGAGCCAATATCAATCAGAGGTTTTTTATGGATGATTTTAAAGGTGAACAAATTATGAGTGGTGATACCTTTAAGGGAATCACTATTGCAAAAGGTAATAATGATCCAACAAATCTAACAAAGGATGATTATGAGATTGATGCCTTAGCGGGTGCTACCATAACTGGAAATGGAGTAAGCGCAATGATAAAGAAAGATTTAAAAATGTACATTCCTTACCTCAATACTTTAAAGAATTAGAATATGGGACTATTATCAAAAAAAGATAGTAAATTAATATTAGATCCGTTAGCAGATAATAACCCAATTACTATTCAGGTACTTGGAATATGTTCTGCATTAGCAATTACTGCTGAATTAGAGGCGTCTATAGTAATGGCTATTTCAGTAATGGCAGTTTTAGCCATAGGTAACGTGGTAATTTCTCTTATGAGAAATATCATTCCTTCAAAAATTAGAATTATTGTTCAATTAGTTGTTGTTGCTGCTTTAGTAATTATAGTTGATTTAATTTTAAAAGCATATTCATATCAATTAAGTAAAACCCTATCGGTATTTGTAGGTTTAATTATTACCAACTGTATCATCATGGGACGCTTTGAAGCCTTTGCTTTAGCTAACGGGCCATGGAAATCATTTCTTGATGGAATAGGAAATGCTGCGGGTTATGGATTAATCTTAGTAATCGTTGGGTTTTTCAGAGAATTATTAGGCTCTGGAACTTTATTGGGAATAAAGGTTTTAGGAGATCCTATTGAGAAAACCGGATTATATGCTTTAGGATATGAAAATAACGGGTTTATGTTATTATCTCCAATGGCATTGATTGTAGTTGGAATTATTATATGGGTACAACGTAGCAGAAACAGAGCATTAATAGAAGATCATTAAAATTAGTTTATAGGTCTGGTGAATGGTTAATCACTATAGTCTAAAACTAAAAATTAAAATATATGGAACATTTAGAATTATTTTTAAAGTCAATATTTATAGATAACATGGTGTTTGCTACATTCTTAGGAATGTGTTCATACCTTGCGGTATCTAAAAAAGTATCAACAGCTGTTGGTCTTGGTGCAGCGGTTATTTTTGTAATGCTTATTACAGTACCCTTAAACTGGTTATTAGACCATTATTTATTGCAACCAGGTGCTTTAGTTTGGTTGGGTGCAGAGTATGCAGCCTATGATTTAAGTTTCTTATCATTTATCATGTTTATTGCAACCATAGCAACTATGGTACAATTAGTCGAGATAGTAGTAGAGAAATTTTCACCTTCATTATACAATTCATTAGGTATTTTCTTACCACTTATAGCTGTTAACTGTGCTATTTTGGGAGGGTCATTATTTATGCAATCAAGAGAGATTCCTACTTTAGGTTTGGCAACGGTTTATGGCATCGGATCAGGAATTGGTTGGTTTTTGGCAATTCTAGCCATTGCTGCTATTCGTGAAAAAATCAGATATTCCAATGTACCAGCTCCATTAAGAGGTTTGGGAATTACCTTTATTATTACAGGATTAATGGCAATTGGTTTTATGAGTTTTGGAGGAATGTTAACAGGAGGAGATGAAGCACCTGCAGAAGAACAAAAAACAGTAATGCCAAATAAAGAAATTAACACAATACCTTCATCAGATACAAAAAAATCTGACGATAAAAAGGAGAATGAAAAAGTGTTAGCTAACAACATAAAAGTAAATGAGTAACATGATATTATTAGCAGGTACATTAGGAACAATAGTAGCAACGGTAGCGGCCTTTTTAATTATTACACTGTTATTGGTAGTATTACTATTAGTTGTAAAGCAAAAACTATCACCATCAGGTCCTGTAAAGATTACCATCAATGGTGAAAAAGAAATTGAAGTGGCTTCAGGTAGTTCATTACTATCAACTTTAGGAGGTCAAAAAATATTTTTACCATCAGCTTGTGGTGGCGGAGGAACATGTATACAATGTGAGTGTCATGTTTTATCTGGAGGAGGAGAGGCTCTACCTACAGAAACACCTCATTTTACAAGAAAAGAATTACAGCATGGAGCACGTTTGGCTTGCCAGGTAAAGGTAAAACAAGATATGAATATTACTATTCCTGAAGAAGTTTTTGGTATTAAAAAATGGGAAGGAACAGTAGTTCGTAATTATAATGTAGCGTCTTTTATTAAGGAATTCGTTGTTGAGATTCCAGAAGAAATGAATTATAAAGCGGGAGGATATATTCAAATTGAAATACCACCATGTGAAGTGAAGTTTGCAGATATGGACATCACAGCGCATCCTGAAGAGCATGAAACTCCGGATAAATTTCAGGCAGAATGGGACAAGTTTAAGCTTTGGCCATTGGTTATGAAAAATACCGATACGGTAGAAAGAGCCTATTCAATGGCTTCTTATCCTGCTGAAGGAAGAGAAATTATGTTGAATGTGCGTATTGCAACACCCCCTTTTGATAGAGCTAAAGGAGGCTGGATGGATGTTAATCCTGGGATTGCATCTTCGTATATATTCAATCAAAAACCTGGTGATAAAGTAACTATTTCTGGTCCTTATGGAGAGTTCTTTATTAATGAGTCTGATTCTGAAATGTTATATGTAGGTGGAGGAGCAGGTATGGCACCAATGCGTTCTCATTTATATCATCTTTTCAGAACCTTAAAAACTGGTAGAAAAGTAACGTATTGGTATGGTGGACGTTCTAAGCGTGAATTGTTCTATTTAGATCATTTCCATAAATTAGAAAAAGATTTCCCAAATTTTAAATTCTATTTAGCGCTTTCTGAGCCTATGCCAGAAGATAATTGGAAAGTCAAAGAAAATATAGATGCTCCTGGTGATGGTTTTGTAGGTTTTATTCACAATTGTGTGATTGATAATTATTTAAAGCTTCATGAATCACCTGAAGACATTGAATTATATTTCTGCGGACCGCCATTAATGAATCAGGCTGTTCAAAAGATGGGAGAAGATTTTGGTATGCCAGATGAGAACATCAGATTTGATGACTTTGGAGGATAATTCCAAATATATATATATTAAAAAAGCCAACTTTTTAAAGTTGGCTTTTTTTATTGTTTAAATAGCTTGTTGCGGTGGTATTGGCGGTGGCACCACATTTTGCACTGGTTTTATACTTTTAAGATAGGCGAAAATAGCCTTTAAATCATCATCGTTTAAATTTTTAAAATTAAACCATGGCATTGGCGGTAATAAGGGCCTACTTCCTTCTAAACCTTTAAACAAGCCTTTTTTCATGCAATTTAAGAATTGTGCTTCTGTCCAAGTTCCAATGCCACTATCATCAGGTGTTAAATTAGCTGCAAATGATGTTCCCCAAGGGCCTGTTGCCGCAGTAAAACCCATTGAAAAAAGAACATACGACTTCGCCGTCTCTTTATCATATGATCCTAATGTCTCATTGGCTGGATGGCCAGATAATAAGCGATCGACATCTAATTCCATCCCCTTCTCGGTGAATTTTTTAGGTGTGTGGCAATCATGGCATCCAATAGAGTTAACAAGATATTCACCTCGTTGAACTGGATTGATGGGCGCGCTTATTGCGGACTCATACAATTCAGTTTGGCCTTTTTCTTTTTGATTAGAATTACATGCAAATAATAAAGCACATAAAATAGTTCCGGTAAGTAAAATGATTTTTTTCATATGGTTGGTTGGTTATAAATTACGCTTTGAAAAGAGATGGTTACTATAAAAGTATTAAATATTTTGGTTTTTAATTAAAATTCTGCTATTTGTTTATAAATTAAA
>JAHEDS010000002.1:46959-78041 GCA_024641135.1 Flavobacteriales bacterium | reverse complement strand
AAACCAAAAAGCAATATGATTTTAGAAACACTATTCATTTTTTTTAATCATGTAAGAAAATCTGTTGACCCAATTTATCCAAAGTAAAAAAACCATACCATAAATAATCCCCGGAAATATAACTTTATGTAAAATATCCATGTGCCAAGGATAATGATATAACCCAATAGAAATAATAACTATTCGAATAAGATTAACTATATAAATTAAAACACTTCCCACAAATGCATACAGTAAAGTTGTTTTAAGCCTTCCTGAAAAAGCCATTATGAATGAGACGAAAAGAATAATTACACTTATTGAATTACATCCTTCAATAATTCTGACAACATATTTTTTATTAATAATGAGTTTCATGGTTGGCTCTTGGGAATGAGGCTCAACATAAGCCTTATACCCTATAACATTAAGAATATCTTCACTTTGCCTTGCTACTAAATTGGTAATATAATCAGGATAGTAGTAGGTGTCTTTTGAAAAATCCAAATAGAATTTATAACAAATCGATAGTGAAATATATACTACAATAAATGTGAGTATAAATTTTATAACTGATTTATATTTTACAAATAATTCCTTCAAATAAATATAAATTTATTAAATGTTAAATTCTTGAATTGAATATCGAAGTTACGCCTTTTTAAATATTTTTACCAAAACTTTTTATATGATGATTTTTGATACTTTAAAACCGCAAATTGAATTAATTATTTCTGAAGAACAAAAATCAATAAATGACCGATTACAAAACATTTGTGCTTTGCTTGAAAAAACTATAACGCATTACAATTGGGTTGGTTTTTATTTTAGAAATGGCAAAAAAGAAGAATTAGTTTTAGGTCCTTATGTTGGTGCACCTACAGATCATACGGTCATCCCATTTGGAAAAGGTATTTGCGGACAAGTAGCCGTAAGTAATAAAAATTTTGTGGTTCCTGATGTTTCAGCCCAAGATAATTACATTGCCTGTAGCATTACCGTTAAAGCCGAAATTGTAATTCCTATTTTTGTTAATGGAGCAAATATTGGACAGATTGATATTGATTCAAGTTTTCCAGATCCTTTTAAAAAGGAAGATGAACAGTTTTTAGAATTTGTTTGCTCAAAAGTAGCGACTATTTTATCTTAATTTTTTCTTTTTCAGAATTACATTCCAGTTCTTATAGCTTCTACCGGATCCAGTTTAGCAGCAGACGTTGCAGGTAATATTCCCGCAATTAATCCAATAATTGTAGAAACAGAAAAGCCTAGCAACATATTCTTAAACGAAAGCACAAACTCAAAATCTTCAGTCATTGACGATCCAATTAGTGTTCCAATCCAAACTAAAAATAAACCAACCAAGCCTCCAATTACCGCCAAAATAATGGCTTCAAATAAAAATTGAAATAATATAAATCGGTTTTTCGCACCCATTGCTTTTTGTATACCTATCAAGTTGGTGCGTTCTTTAACACTTACAAACATAATATTAGCCACGCCAAAACCTCCAACTAATAAAGAAAATCCGCTTATTATCCAACCAATAAGATTCATGGTTGAAATAATACCATCAATCATATCAGTAAACCCAGAAAGCTTATTTATAAAAAAATTATCAATTTCATCTGGCTTCAACCCTCTGTATCTTCTGTATTTTTGTCTTAAAACTTCTTCAAAAGCATTAATATCAATTCCTTTTTCAGGCTTAATAATAATCATGGTTAGAGCACCATTCCTTCCAGTATTCATAAACCTTCTGGCAAAATTAGCCGGTACAAAAGCTTTCTCATCGGGAGAATCCATATTAAGACCTCCAAATTTCTCAAGTACACCAACCACAGCTAATTTTCTGCCATAAATTCTAACCATTTTACCAATCGGCTCTTCATTTTCAAACAAATTTTTAGCTAAATTATAACCAATAACAACTACAGGTGCTCCAGTATTAGATTCGGTTTCATTATAAAATCGTCCTTTATAAAGTTTTAAATTGTCAATTTCATAAATTTCATTAGAAACCGGTGTTGTATTTATATTTTCAAGTGTTCTATCTCTATAACGAATGGTTTGGCCACTGCCAAAAAGGGCAAAAGCACTGGCATCTATACCAGAAACATTTCTCCTAATAAACTCAAAATCATCATTTCCTGTTTGAGGAAAATTTTCTCTTTGCCAACGAGGTACCGAAGTCGGACCAAATGAAAACCTAGTAACATACATCGTGTTTTTATCAATTCCAGATAATTGACTTTTAATATTTTGGTCTAAAGAATCGACCGCTGCTAATACTGCAATGATTGAAAAAATTCCAACGGTCACCCCTATAAGAGACAAAAATGTACGTAGTTTATTGTTTCTTAAGGCACTTAAAGCAAAGGAAAAACTCTCTTTGAAAAGACGTAAATAAAGCAGCATAAATTGATTTTACTAGAATTTTATTCCGATATAAAGATATGACGTTTAATTAAATTATTCGTTACAATTAAAAGAAACAAAACACATTTCTAACTATTAATTTTGCCATAAATAATTACTTTTGCATTTTTAAAAGCCTAACTTTCAAAATTTAAGAAATTACTTAAAAATTGAATTTCTAAAAAAGAATTTAAACACCACAACGAAATGAGTAACCAAAAAACCATTAAATCAGCCCTAATTTCAGTATTTAGCAAAGAGGGATTAGAACCTATTGTTAGAACATTAAACCAACAAGGTGTCACCATTTATTCTACTGGTGGTACTCAGAAATTTATTAATGATTTAGGTATTAAAGTTATTCCAGTTGAAGAAATTACATCGTATCCATCTATCCTTGGTGGACGTGTAAAAACCTTACATCCAAAAGTTTTTGGCGGTATATTAAACCGTCAAAATAACAAAAATGACGTAGCTGAATTAGAAGAATTTCAAATTCCTCAAATAGATGCCGTGATTGTTGATTTATATCCTTTTGAAAAAACGGTGGCTTCTGGTGCAAACGAACAAGATATCATCGAAAAAATTGATATCGGGGGCATTTCATTAATTCGTGCTGCGGCAAAGAACTTTGCCGATGTTGTATGTATTGCTTCAATGGATGACTATGCTGAATTTCTTAGGTTAATAACAGAAAAGAAAGGAACGCTTTCTGAAAATGACCGTAAACGCTTTGCAACTAAAGCATTTAATGTGTCGTCTCACTATGACTCCGCAATTTTTAATTATTTTAACCAAAACCATGAGGAAGCGGTTTTAAAAATAAGTGAAACTAATGGGAAAGTATTACGTTATGGTGAAAACCCTCATCAAAAAGGGTTTTTCTTCGGAAATTTCGATGCCCTTTTCACAAAACTAAATGGCAAAGAATTAAGCTACAACAACCTATTAGATGTTGATGCCGCTGTTAACTTAATGAATGAATTTAAAAATGATTTACCAACATTTGCTGTTTTAAAACATAATAATGCCTGTGGTCTTGCCCAAAGAACAACCATTAAAGAAGCCTATTTAGATGCCTTGGCAGGCGACCCTGTATCGGCTTTTGGAGGCGTTCTAATTAGCAATACTGAAATTGACAAAAGTACTGCTGAAGAAATCCATAACTTGTTTTGTGAAGTTGTAATTGCGCCTTCATATTCAAACGATGCTTTAGAAATTTTAAAAGGCAAAAAAAACAGAATCATTTTAATTATTCATGATATTGAATTACCTAAAACAGGCGTAAGAAGTTGTTTAAATGGTATTTTAGTACAAGATCGCGATTATATTACGGATACTTTAGATATCCTAACTTATGTTACCAACAATAAACCTGATAAAAAGGAGTTAGAAGATTTATTGTTTGCTTCAAAAATTTGTAAACACACAAAATCAAACACCATCGTTTTGGCAAAAAATAAACAATTACTGGCTAGTGGAACTGGGCAAACAAGTAGAGTGGACGCTCTAAACCAGGCTATTCATAAAGCAAGAACTTTTAATTTTGATTTAAATGGTGCTGCAATGGCAAGTGATGCTTTTTTCCCTTTTCCTGATTGTGTTGAAATAGCAAAAAATGCTGGAATAAGTTGTGTTATTCAACCTGGAGGATCTATTAAAGATCAATTAAGTATTGATTATTGTAATGACAACAATGTGTCAATGGTTTTAACAGGAACTCGTCATTTTAAACATTAATAATTAAATATCTAACTATAATATTTCTTTAATATAACTTAACTTTTATTACATTTACACGATTAGTTTACAAACATTTAAAATTACTTTCTGCACATGGGCTTTTTTGACTTCTTAACCGAAGAAATCGCAATCGACTTAGGTACTGCAAATACCTTAATAATACACAAAGATAAAGTAGTTGTTGATGCTCCTTCTATAGTAGCAAGAGATAGAATTACAGGTAAAATAACACACGTTGGTCAAGAAGCTAGTTTAATGCAAGGTAAAACGCATGAAAACATTAAAACAATTAGACCATTGAAAGATGGGGTAATTGCAGATTTTGATGCCTCGGAGCAAATGATAAGTATGTTTATTAAAAACATTCCAGCATTAAAAAAGAAATTCTTTACACCAGCATTGAGAATGGTTATTTGTATTCCTTCTGGAATTACCGAAGTAGAAATGCGTGCAGTAAAAGAAAGTGCGGAACGTGTAAACGGGAAAGAAGTTTATTTAATTCATGAACCAATGGCAGCAGCGATTGGTATTGGAGTAGATATTATGCAGCCTAAAGGAAATATGATTATAGATATAGGTGGTGGAACCACTGAAATTGCGGTAATTGCTTTAGGAGGTATTGTATGCGATAAATCGGTTAAAATTGCCGGAGATGTTTTTACTAACGACATAGTTTATTACATGAGAACTCAGCATAACTTATATGTTGGAGAACGTACTGCTGAAAAAATTAAAATCCAGATTGGAGCTGCAACAGAAGATTTAGAACTTCCACCAGAGGACATGAGTGTTCAGGGAAGAGATTTACTTACTGGGAAACCTAAACAAGTTCAGATTTCTTTTAGAGAAATTGCAAAAGCTCTAGATAAATCTATTTTGCGTATTGAAGATGCTGTAATGGAAACCTTATCACAAACACCACCAGAATTAGCCGCAGATATTTATAATACTGGTATTTATTTAGCTGGTGGAGGCTCCATGCTTAGAGGTTTAGATAAGAGATTATCTCAAAAAACAGACCTGCCTGTATATATTGCAGAAGACCCATTACGTGCGGTTGTTAGAGGTACAGGTATCACTCTAAAAAACTTAATTAAATACAAAAGTGTATTGATTAAATAGCCTTACTGATTTAGCATGCAACAGATTATTAATTTTATAATAAGAAACAAAACCTTTTTGTTATTCTTGTTGCTGTTTTCTATTTCTTTAAGTTTTACCATTCAATCACATTCTTATCATAAAAGTAAATTTATTAATTCTGCTAACTTTTTAACTGGTGGGATTTATAATTATGTGAGTAATGTAAACAGGTATTTCAGTCTTAAAAAACAAAATGACATTTTAGCACAAGAAAATAATAGGTTAAAATCTATTTTATTTAATTCTAAAAGCACAAAAAACCAAAACTATATTGACAGTTTATCTTTTAGCCATACTTATAAATTTACCTCTGGAATTGTATTGAAGAATAGTTATTCTTCATCAAAAAATACACTATTATTAAACAAAGGCTCTCTAGATAGTATAAAAGAAGATTTTGGTGTTATTTCAACAAAAGGAATTGTTGGAATCATTGACCATACAAGTAAACATTATGCCACGGTTTTATCTATTTTAAATACTTCAAGTAAAATTAGTGCACAACTAAAAAAAACAAATCATTTTGGTACGCTCACTTGGAATGGCATTTCACCTTACTACACGCAATTGTTGGATATTCCAAAAATTGCACCGGTGAAGGTTGGTGATACCATTGTGTCGTCTGGTCGATCTTCTATTTTTCCAAAAGGAATTCCCGTTGGAACCATTCATGATTTTAAACTGGACGCGGCAGAAAATTATTATGAAATTAATGTCAAGTTATTCAATGACATGACCAATATTGAATACGTTTACGTTATTGAAAACACTGATATTCAAGAAATCACTAATTTATTAAATCCTAACAAGAATGAATAGTGTCGCATATTCAAATATCATGCGCTTTATTTTGCTTGTAGGTCTGCAAGTATCAATCCTTAACCACATTAACTTTTTTGGATATATAAACCCATATGTTTATATATTATTTATTATCCTTTTCCCCGTAAAAAACAACAGACTTTTATTTATTTTTTTAAGTTTTTTAGTAGGCCTAACTATAGACATATTTTCAGATTCGGGAGGTATTCATGCTGCAGCGTGTGTAAGTATTGCCTATGCAAGACCTGTTATTCTAAAATTTTGCTTCGGAACAGTTTATGAATACCAGTCCATAAAATTTAATACAGTAGAATTCAGTTCAAAATTTATATACATTACTTTGATGACTGTAATTCATCATTTTATTTTATTCTCATTAGAAATCTTTAACAGTTCAATAATAATTTTAACACTTCAAAAAACGTTATTCTCAAGTATATTTACTATAATCTTATGTGTAATGATTACCATTATTTTTAGTAGAAAATCTAAATGAGAAAAATTTTACTCTTTCTATCAATTATTATTGTTGGTTTTATATTTATTATAAGGCTTTTTTATCTTCAAGTATATCAATCACAAGAACATAATTTATTTGAAGACAATGCAATTAGAAAAGTTTATGATTATCCAAAACGCGGTTTTGTTTACGATAGAAACGGTGAGTTATTGGTTGCCAATCAGCCATCTTACGATGTCATGTTCATTCCACGCGAAGTAAAATCGCTGGACACTCTAGAATTTTGCTCCCTTTTAAATATTAACAAGGACCAATTTATTGAAATTTATAACAAAGCATATCGTTATTCTCCATGGCTTCCTTCTGTATTTATACCACATCTATCAAAAGAAGACTACGCTGTTTTACAGGAAAAAATGAGAAAATTTGAAGGCTTTTATATTCAAAAACGCTCATTAAGACTTTATCAAACTAATATAGGTGCTAATGTGCTAGGAGATTTAGGTGAAGTTAACAATGCCATTATTGAAAAAGTACCTTACTACAAAATGGGTGATTTAATAGGCAAACAAGGCGTGGAAGCTTCTTATGAAGATATTTTACGTGGCGTTAAAGGCATTAAATTTATTCAAAAAGACAGATTTAACCGAGATATAGGCCCCTATAAAAATGGAATTTATGATACCCTACCTCAGCCTGGAAATGACATTACAATAACCATTGATGCAAAACTACAGGAATATGGAGAGTTGCTTATGAGAAATAAACGTGGCGGAATTATTGCGATTGAACCTAGTACTGGTGAAATTTTAGCAATGATATCTGCACCTAGTTATAATCCTAATTTATTAGTTGGAAGAAATCGTTCTAAAAACTACTCCAAAATGCATTATGATACCATTTCAAAACCATTATATGACCGGGGTCTACTCGCACAATACCCGCCTGGCTCCCCATTTAAGGTTTTAAATGCCTTAGTAGGATTACAAGAAAAGGTAGTAACTACTAATGATAGATTTAGTTGTAGAATGGGATATTATCTTGGTAGTAGACGATTAACAGGTTGCCATAGTCATTCTAGTCCTTTAAGTATGAACGATGGAATTGCACAATCATGCAATTCATATTTTGCTAACGTTTATAGACGTATAATTGACAAGTATAATGACCCCGCAGAAGGTATGAATGTTTGGAGTAACCATGTGAAAAGTTTTGGATTAGGTAATTATTTAGGGTATGATTTAAAAATTGGCAGTAAAGGTAGAATCCCGGATGGTGCTTTTTATGATAAATGGTACGGTAAAGGTCGCTGGGTTTCAACTTATAATATCTCAAATGCCATTGGGCAAGGAGAAGTTGAAGCGACGCCTATTCAATTGGCAAATATGGTAGCGGCTATAGGCAATAGAGGCTATTTTTACACACCACATATTATAAAACATATTGAAGGAGAGTCCATTGATAAAAATTACACCACCGCGAAACACACCACTATTGACAAGGAAAATTTTGAACCCGTGGTCCATGGTATGTTTGATGTATATAATAAAGGTACAGCAGCAGCTTTAAGAGTTCCAGAAATAGAAATATGTGGAAAAACAGGTACCGCTGAAAATTTCATAAAAATAAATGGTGTTAAAACACAATTAACAGACCACTCCATATTCGTGGCTTTTGCACCAAAAGATAATCCTAAAATAGCCATTGCTGTATTTGTTGAAAATGGGTATTGGGGAAGTCGTTTTGCTGGTAAAATTGCTAGTTTAATGATTGAAAAATATATTAAAGGTTATATTACAAGAACAGATTTAGAAGATTGGATTTTAACTCATAGCTTAGAAGATGAATATGAAAAACCATATTCTGGACATGCATTTGGTATTAACAAAGAAACCACCTTACAAGTCATCCCATTAGATGAATCATTAAGGTCTAAAAAAGAACCCGACCTTAAACAATAAATTAATGGTTAGAGAAACCCACAGATATTTCAAATTTGATTGGATTACAATTATTTTATTCCTTTTGCTGGTTGGTTTCGGCTGGTTAAATATTTTATCTGCTTCTCATACTGGAGAAACTATTGATTATTTAAATTTTAATGAACCCTACGGAAAACAACTCATGTTTGTATTTCTAACCTTTGGGTTAATCATCATAATATTATCTATTGACGCTAAGTTTTACGAACGGTTTTCCAGTATTATTTATATTATTTCCATGCTATCATTAGTTGGACTTTTTATTTTTGGAAAAAATGTTAATGGTGCAACATCTTGGTATGATTTTGGCGGCATGACCCTACAACCCAGTGAATTTGCTAAGGCAGCTACTGCATTAGCCGTAGCAAAATACATAAGCGATTTAAATACCGATATTAATAAGTTTAGAGACCAAATTCAATGTTTTGTTCTCATTTTAATTCCGGCAATTCTAGTACTTCTTCAAAACGATGCAGGAAGTACTATAGTGTATGCCGCATTCTTTTTTGTTTTATATAGAGAAGGCTTACCTAAAATATATTTAACTATTGCAGCTATTGTTATTATTCTTTCGCTTTTATCTTTAAAATTTGGAGCTATTATAACATCGATAACAGCTGGAATAATCATTTTTATCAATCATTTTTTTACAAAAAAAAGACCTCAATTAATTCAGCCTATTTTAATATTAATTGGCTGTATTGTATTGTCTGCTGGTGTAAAATTCTTTTATCAAAGTGTATTACAACCGCATCAACAAGATCGTATAAGTCTGTGGCTTCGATTAGAAAAAGACCCGGTGAAGCTGGAGAAAATGAAAAAAACGTTTGCCTATAATTTAAATGAATCTGAAAAAGCAATAGGTTCAGGTGGTGTTACAGGCAAAGGGTTTTTGGAAGGCACCAGAACCACAGGAAAATTTGTCCCAGAACAACACACCGATTACATATTTAGTACAGTTGGTGAAGAATGGGGCTTTGTAGGAAGTGCTGGTGTTGTAATCATATTTGTATTACTATTAATAAGAATTCTTCATTTAGCTGAATTACAAAAATCACAATTTAGCCGAATGTATGGGTACGCAGTTGCCGCAATAATCTTCATGCACTTTATGATAAACATAGGAATGGTTATGGGCTTAATTCCAACAATTGGTATTCCCTTACCATTATTTAGTTACGGTGGTTCTGGCTTATGGGGTTTTACTATTTTACTCTTTATTTTTATTAAATTAGATTCTAATAGAATTAATCAATGGTAACTTAACATATTTTAATGAAGCATTTCGTTTTTTTCTCAGTATTAACTCTCTTTTTATTTAACTGTTCCAGTGCAAAAATTACTAAACAGGAAAATAATTCCTCTAATTCTTTTTCAAAAGAAGACATTCAAATGATAATATCTTCCGATAGTTTAACACCTATGCGGGTATATAAAATAACTAAGGAAAGTGACTCTGTTTTACTACGTAAAAAAAGTAGTTATATAAAACCCAATCCAAACGATCCCATTCTTAATATATTTATAAAACGCCTTTACAAAACAGTTACAGATAGTCTGTCTCTAGGAGCAGGAATTGCTGCGCCACAGGTAGGGATTTTAAAAAATATTATCTGGGTACAAAGGTTTGATAAGGAGCACTTCCCTTTTGAAGTATATTTAAACCCCATTATTGTTAAGTATTCAGAAAAAAAACAAACTAATAAAGAAGGTTGTTTGTCAATTCCAAATCGAAGAGAAATTTTAAGCAATAGAGCTTATACTGTTTTAATTGAGTATGATACGGAAGAAGGTGAACATAAAACTGAAATGATTGAAGGATTTACGGCTGTTATCTTTCAGCACGAAATAGATCACTTAAATGGTATTCTTTATTTAGACCATTTAAAGAAAGAAATAAATGACGCTAATAAAACCGATTAAATTATTTTTTAATTTCTAGTTTTTCAGCAAAATAATCACAAAAATCTTTCATAGTTGCTGTCATCTTTTCATCTTGAGTAGCCTTATTAAAGGTATTAGTCATCGCCACTAAAGTTTGATGAAAAAACACTTTCATCTCATCAACCGGCATGTCTTTAGTCCATAAATCAATTCGCAAAGTTTCTTGTGCTTTAGAATCCCAAACAGACAGCATCATAGCTTTTGCTTCTTCATTAGTTACACCTCCATCTTTTGCTGTCCAAAATAGTTTCTCTGGAATACGATTTGCATCAAGTTCTACATTTAATTCAATTTTAGACTTAATTTTTTCTGCCATTATTTTCTTGGTTTAAACTTAGAATTATTAAATATTTCTTCTGGTGTTTTTATAAGCATATCCTTTAAAGACACGTCATTATTTTCCATATACGCCCTAACTATTTGCCATCCCATATACTGCCCTAATCTGCCAGGTGATTTACCATCAATTTCTTCTAAATAAAATTTAGTAAATGGCGCAGGGTTAATAAATCTTCCAGGCAATTTAGAATCTGTACTATAGAGAAGTTCTCGTTCTACTAAGTAACGCCAAATATAACTTTCGTTTAATTGCGCCCATTCTAATTGCTCATTAGAATACCCTATACGTTCTGCCTCTGTTTTAAAAGGAACTACCTTATCTTCAAAAAACAACTGTTTTCCACAATAAATCATTTCATCAAGCAAGGTTTTATTCTGAGCTTGAAAAATATATTTTTTAGCATATTCTAACGCCATATCAACAACTATATGGTTTTTATTAAAATCTTCTCTTATAAATTTTTGAATACCTTGATAAAATTCATGATCACTTCCTAAATAAGTATCAATTGAAATTAAGGTAATAGTGTCTGTCACAATAATTCTATTCCTATAATCAACAAAAGAAGTTGTTGTGATGACTCTTGGTGCTTTAAATTCAGGAAAATAAAATTTTATATGCTTAAATAACGAATTAATTTCATCTTCTTGCTCCTTCATATCAGGAAACACCTTGGAAACTTCTTGAAGTAACTTAATTTGCAACGTATCCTGTGTTTTTGCTATCCAAAAGGAATCAGGATATTTTTTTGAAAACATAAAAGGGTAGTCCGCTTTAAGTTTTGACAAGTTATTACTATTTGTATTTCCAAACAATTCGTCAAATCGTTCAACCTTAATCTTCATTGGAATTTTTTCAATCTCTTGTTCTCGATCGCCCTCTTTATTACAAGAAATCAATACGACCATTAGAAATAAAAGTAGTGTTGCTTTTTTCATATAAAACTTAAACGTTCTAAATTTTTATTAATTGAGTGATTCTGCTATTTTTGTTTGCAAATGTACTATTCTTAGAATTAAAATCATTTAAAATGCAAACAGAAAAAGTTGTCGATTACATTGTAAATTGGTTAAAAGATTATGCCAATAAGGCGGGAATGAGAGGTTTTGTAATTGGTGTTTCTGGAGGTATTGATTCAGCAGTAACGTCTGCTCTTTGCGCCAAAACCGGATTAAACCTGCTTTGCTTAGAAATGCCTATTCATCAGGCACCCTCGCAAGTTAGCAGAGCTCTTAATCATATTCAATGGCTAAAAACTAATTTTGATAAAGTTGAAATGACTCAGGTTAATTTAACGCCTGTTTTTGACAGTTTAGTGGCATCCCTTCCACCCGTTGAAAATGAAGAGCATCGTTTTATGTCATTAGCCAATACCCGAGCTAGATTACGAATGACTACACTTTATTATTTTGCAGCTTTGGAAAAGCTCTTAGTTGCAGGAACTGGAAATAAGGTTGAAGATTTTGGTGTTGGTTTTTACACAAAATATGGTGATGGTGGTGTCGATCTAAGCCCAATTGCAGATTTACTAAAAACAGAAGTTTACACCATAGCCAAATATTTAGGAATTAACAAAGAAATTATTGAAGCGGCACCAACCGACGGTCTGTGGGGTGATGACAGAACGGATGAAGACCAAATTGGGGCTTCTTACCCAGAACTAGAGTGGGCTATGGCAATGGATGCCGATGGTAAAAAACTCGAAGATTTTAATGGCAGAAAACAAGAAGTTTTTAAGATATATAAGCGCTATAACAATGCCAATAAGCATAAAATGCAACCTATCCCTATTTGTGAAATTCCTATCGAATTAAAACAAAAATTATAAATACTTTAAAATATTCATTATATTTACACGCATATGTATAATTTAATTATGAACGTTTTCCCTAAGAACTCATAATTATTAACTCTCACCCATATGATTAGATTATTAATAGCGGACAATCACCCTATTGTAAGAAAAGGATTAGAACTTCTTTTTTCTTCATCATCAAACATTGAAGTTGTAGCAAGTTTAGATGATGGTCAGGCCATTTTGAATTATGTTAAAAACAATCCAGTAGATATTATTTTAACTGAAATTGATTTACCAAAGTTAAATGGCTTAACTGTTTTACGACATTTGAAAAATGAATTTCCTAACATTAAAACCATAATTTTTAGCGGACAACCTGAAGAGGTTTATGCTATTAATTCTCTTAAAGCAGGCGCTTCAGGATATATTCCTAAAACCATTAATATTATTACCATAAATGAAGCCATTTTAAAAGTGAATGATGGTGGAACTTATTTAAGCGAAGAGATTAATAAACAATTAAAACTTGGCAAGCGAGTAAGCAAATCAGGGTCTTATTACAAGAAACTGTCTACAAGAGAAGCTGAAGTTTTAAAACTATTATGTATAGGTAAAAAGAACAAAGAAGTTGCCAAAGAGCTTAATGTTAATGAAAAAACCATAAGTACATACAAAGCTCGCTTAATGCGGAAATTAAAAGTGACTAATTTGGTTGATTTAGTTAATCAGGCTAAGTTAGTAGAATCACAAAGCTCTATTTAACTTTCTAGATAATAACATTTTTAAACCGGAGTAATCTTTAACCTCTTCAAGAATACTTTTGTTTACCTGTGCCTTATTTTCAATTGTTTTTTGCTGAAATTCTTTTACTTTTTGGTCAATTAAAAAACATCTTAAACTTAGAATAGTTTCACTTACCAGTTGTGCTACACTATGCAGCTTTCCTTTCGGAAAAATATGCATACGTTCCCAATCATCTAAGTTATAGCGTTCATCTTCCATTAAGATAGTAGTAATTTCATTAGCAACATTAACATCTACGGTATTAATAAAATTCTTAAGTTGGAAATCAGGGTTTTGATTTAGAGTATCTATAATAATATAATACAACGATTTAAATTGCGGATTAGTAAATTCCATTTCATCATCCTGAAGGTCTAAAAAAATCTTTTCAAAAACCTTTGCAGTATTAATAACAGGCTCCAAATCTAAATGGCCTTTATCATTTTCTTTTAAAACCAAATCTTCAAAATCTTCGGTTTTATTTCCATAAAGCAGCAATACTTCAATTATTTTACGTTCCAAAACATATTGAACATCAACCTTTTTAATAGGTTGCTGATGCTTGATTACTTCAAATACCTTCTGCTCTGTTTTAAATTGTTTATTGCTATCCTGAAATTCCTTTTTATCTATTTGTGCTAGTGTACTAAACAAAACCTCCTCACTTATATCCATAATTTTTGAACACTCCTGGATATAAATTTCTTTTTTAATTCGATCAGGTATTTTAGAAATACTATTTACAATATCTCGTATTGTTTCTGCTTTTTTAACCGGGTCATGCTTTGATTCTTCATATAAAACAGAGGCCTTAAACTGAATAAAGTCTTTTGCTTCTTCTATCAAATAAACAGACAACTCTTCTAGCGTGTTTTGCTTTGCAAAACTATCTGGGTCTTCGCCTTCCGGAAACGTACATACTTTTACATTCATACCTTGTTCCAAAATAAGATCAATACCACGCAAAGAAGCTCTTAACCCAGCTGCATCCCCATCAAATAAAACCGTAATATTTTTTGTTAACCGATTTATCAGCCTTATTTGTTCTGATGTCAAAGCTGTCCCTGAAGAAGATACTACGTTTTTAATCCCTGTTTGATGAAACTGAATCACATCCGTATATCCTTCAACCAGATAACAATTATCCTCTTTAGCAATACTTTGTTTTGCATGAAAAATACCATACAACACATTACTTTTGTGATAGATGTCACTCTCCGGAGAATTTACATATTTGGCCGCTTTTTTATCTGTAGTTAGAATACGACCACCAAATCCAAGAACGCGGCCACTCATACTTTTTATAGGAAACATGACTCGTCCTTTAAACCTGTCAAAACGCTTCTCTTCTTTTACAATTGTAAGGCCTGTTTTTTCGAGAAAATCAATTTTATAACCTTTTTTTAATGCTTCGTCAGTAAAAGCCTGCCATTCATCAAGTGAGTATCCTAAATCAAACTTTCTAATCGTCTCTTCAGTAAATCCGCGCTCCTTAAAATAACCTAAACCAATAGATCTTCCCTGGTCTGTTTTATGAAGTATATTTTGAAAATACTTGTTAGCAAATTCACTTACCAGATACAAACTTTCACGTTCGTCTTGTAGTTCTTTTTGCTCGTTGGTTTGCTCCGTTTCTTCAATTTCAATATTATATTTCTTTGCCAAGTATTTGATAGCTTCTGGATAGGTAAAATGCTCATGCTCCATTAAAAATGCCACCACATTCCCCCCTTTTCCACTACTAAAATCTTTCCAGATTTGTTTAACAGGAGATACCATAAAGCTTGGAGAACGTTCATCACTAAATGGACTCAATCCTTTAAAATTACTACCCGCCTTTTTTAATTGAACAAAATCACCAATCACCTCCTCAACACGGGCAGTTTCAAAAACTAAATCTATGGAAGCAGGTGATATCAATACGAAAGTTTTTACAAAAAATTAATCATTCAAATCAAGGTATAAATGTAATATAAACTATTTAAAAGTCTATACAATCATTTTTCAAATTTGATTTTCATTTTAAGAATAAGAAGGTTTTTGGATTATCAAAAAAATAGACGACCTTACCTATTCATTAACAAACTAAAACTACCATGTTCAAAAACTTCAAAATTCCATTCTTAACAATGGTTTTTATTACTAATTTATGCCTTTTCAACTGCAATCAAAATCAACCTAAGATCACCGAAACTCAAAAAATTCAGAACAATTGGATGTTTCCAGAATTTGTTAAAGTTGATAGCATCAACCCAATTTTAAAACCTTCTTCAGAATTAAGTTTTGTCGACCCTATTACAAAAGAACCTGTAAAATGGGAAGAACGCAATGTTCTTAACCCAACAGCGGTTGTTAAAGACAATAAGGTTTACCTAATGTACAGAGCTCAGGATTTGAATGGCACCTCTCGTATTGGTATGGCAGTTAGCGACGATGGATTACATTTCACAAAAATAAAAACCCCTGTTTTATATCCTGATAATGATAACATGAAAAGCTATGAATGGAATTACAAAAAAAATGGTGCGGAACAGGTAAATTCTGAAAGCTGTTACTTTTGTTATTTTGATGGTGTTGAAGATCCGAGAATAGTAGAAAGTGAAAATGGAGATTATATTATGACTTATACCGCTTACGATGGAAAAACCGCAAGACTTAGTATAGCGTCTTCAAAAGATTTAAAAACATGGAACAAACATGGATTGGTATTTAAAGACGACAAATACAGAGATATGTGGTCAAAATCTGGAGCTATTGTTAGTGAATTAAAAGGGAATAAAACAGTAGCTAAACGAATTAACGGAAAATACTGGATGTATTTTGGAGACACCAATCTATTTATAGCAACCTCAACAGATTTAATACATTGGGAAATTGCTGAAAATGAAGAATCAGGCAAGCCAATATCCGTTTTACATCCTAGAATGGGTTATTACGATAGTCGTTTAGTAGAACCTGGCCCTTATGCCATTTATAAGAATGAAGGTATCCTGTTGATATATAATGGAAGTAATGCCGCCAATTTTAATGATTCTAGCTTACCAAAATTTACCTATGCTGCCGGACAGGCCTTATTTGACAACAATTATCCATATAAACTTATTGATAGAACTGAAAGTTTTTTTATTCATCCAGATAAAGATTATGAAAAAGTTGGAGAAGTAAATGAAGTTTGTTTTGTTGAAGGATTGGTTTTCTTTAAAAACACCTGGTTTTTGTATTATGGAACGGCCGATTCTAAAATAGCTGTTGCCACTTCAAATCTATAAAAGACTACATATTAAGGACCCAATTAAAATCTTTTCAGTAAATTGAAATCAGATAATTTATTATATATATCATGCAGATAATTGAATCCCAAAAAATTTATGATGTTATCATTGTTGGCTCTGGTGCCGGCGGAGGAATGGCAACAAAAGTATTGGCTGATGCTGGCCTAAAAGTCGCTGTTATGGAAGCTGGACCTTTTTTTGATCCTGCAAACCCTGAACAACGCACACAATTAAAATGGCCTTTTGAGTCCCCAAGACGGGGTGCCGGAACACAGCGTGACTTTGGCGAATTTGATATGGCTTATGGTGGATGGAATATTGAGGGTGAGCCATACAACAACATTGGTGACACACAATTTGATTGGTTTCGTTCCAGAATGTTAGGTGGGCGTACCAATCACTGGGGGCGTATTTCTCTGCGATTTGGACCACAAGATTTTAAAGGTAAAGACCGCGATGGCTTAGGGGAAAACTGGCCTATAGGCTATGAGGATGTAAAACCCTATTATGATAAAGTAGATAAACTTATTGGTGTATTTGGTAGTAATGAAAAACGCTACAATGATCCAGATGGTTTCTTTTTACCTGCACCAAAACCTCGATTACATGAACTCTATTACATTAATGGAGCAAAAAAATCAAATGTCGATGTAATTCCTTCAAGATTATCAATTCTTACAAAACGTATTAATACCGATAGAGGTGTTTGTTTCTTTTGTGGGCAATGTAGTAGAAGTTGCTCTGTATACGCCGATTTTTCATCTGGTTCCTGTTTAATTTTTCCGGCACAGAAAAATGGTGGACAGGTAGATTTGTATGTTAATAGTATGGTAAGCGAAGTTACTATTGATGACAATGGAAAAGCGAATGGTGTTAAATACATAAAAAAAGAAGACAGGCAACAATACACCATAAAAGGTAAAGTAGTTGTATTGGCAGCATCAGCCTGTAGTTCAGCTAGAATTTTACTCAATTCAAAAAGTGAAAAGTATCCAAATGGTCTAGGGAATAGTAGTGGAATCATAGGGAAATATCTTCATGATTCTACAGGAACAGACCGCGCTGTTTTTGTACCGGAACTAATGAATAGAAAAACATATAATGAAGATGGTGTTGGCGGATTACATGTGTATTCGCCATGGTGGTTAGACAACAAAAAATTAGATTTTCCTAGAGGATATCATATTGAAATTTGGGGCGGAATGGGAATGCCTGGTTACGGTACTGGATTTGACCCTAACGGTTTAAATAAATATTTAGGCTTAACTGTTGGTGGTTATGGAAATGGGCTTCGAGAGGACGTTAAAAAGTTTTATGGTTCCGTCATAGGAATGTCTGGCAGAGGAGAATCTGTAGCTAGAAAAGAGAATTATTGTGAAATTGATCCAACAACAGTGGATGAATTTGGTATTCCTGTATTGAGATTTAACTACAAATGGTCTGATTTTGAACGCAAACAAGCCAAACATATGCATGAAACCTTTGAAGAAATTGGTCATAATATGGGGGGTATTGTCTTAGGTGATGCGCCTGGGAAAGATCAAAATTATGGTCTTTTAAATCCAGGCCGTATTATTCATGAAGTTGGAACAACACGTATGGGAAGTGATCCTAAAACATCAGTAGTTAATGAATTTGAACGTTTACATGATGTAGAAAATGTATTTGTAGTGGACGCAGGTCCTTTCGTTTCACAAGCCGATAAAAACCCAACTTGGACCATTTTGGCATTGGCATGGAGAACTTCAGATTATATTATTGAAGAATTAAAAAAACAAAATTTATAAGCCATGGATAGAAGAGAAAGTTTAAAATCGATGATCTTGGGCTCAATGGCCGTAGGACTTACTTTGGAAAGTTGTGTTACTGAAACACCACCAGAAGTTATTGAAGAAAAACTATGGAAATATACATATGGCAGAACGCCAGAAGAAGCTCTATTTGATGAAGAGCTCATGCTTAAAAAGTTTTTTGAAGAAAGTGAACTTCAATCCTTAACAACATTAGCTAATTTAATACTTCCTCCAAATGACAAAGGAACCATTGAACAAGCCGGTGTTGTAGATTTTATAGAATTCATGGCGAAAGACGTTCCTGAGTTTCAGGTTAAAATTCGTGGTGGCCTTATGTGGCTTAATGGACAAAGCAACACCAAATTTAATTTAACTTTTTCCAATTGTACCGAAGACCAGCAAAAAGAAATTCTTGACAGTATAGCATTTCCAGATCCTGAAGCCCTCGAACAGATTCAGGAAATACAGTTTTTTTCGCTCATGAGAAATTTAGTGCTAACTGGTTATTTTACTTCTGAAGTTGGTATTAAAGAATTAGATTATAAAGGTAATATGCCGAATGTTTGGGATGGTGTTCCACAAGACGTTTTAGATGATCATGGCCTTAGCTATGATCCAGAATGGCTTGCTAAATGTATGGATCCTAATAACCGGGACGAAGTGGCGCAGTGGGATGACGAAGGAAATTTGATTACTTAAAATGCTTTGAATTTAATAAAAAAGCCTTCTTAATGAGAAGGCTTTTTTATTAAACGAGTAATTCACTAATCCATATCAAACCTTAAACCAATTGAAATGTTATTTTGATTTGATGCTTGATTTTTAAATATTGGTGATAAATCATATTTAGCATAAACACCAACATTTCCCCAAGCTATATATGTACTTATTCCATACATTAAATTATTTGTGTTATACCCTTTTAGTTTCTCTTTTTGTCGATTACCATCCTCTTTATATTTTAATTTTTGCATAGATTGCAATACAAATCCACCATAACCACCAATACCAAATTTAAATTGTTTATTAGTAGAATATCGGTAATAAGTATCCCTTTCTATTTTCTTTGAAGGTCCAAATTCAAAATGGACAGGAAACACTAAATTCGTAGTTCGAAACTTTGACTTAATAACGTTTATTGGAAATTCTTCTAGTGTCACCACTCCGTCTACTTCATTAAAGTAAAGATTATTCTTAATATTCAATTTATTCCACATAAAAGAAAAACCATATTTTAAACGAATGGCATTACTATTTTCAAATACTCTTGTTTTCCAAGCCCAACCTAATTCTACAAATCCAGACCCTCCAAATTTATAAGGTGAATCATTTAGGTTTTCTCCTTCAATTATAGCATTGTTAAAACCAATCGCAAAAACCAAATCATCAGTCGTGCGTTTATCAAACTTTTTGGGCTTATTTTTCCCATTTATTACAAAACCTCCAAAACTTCCATCATCACCACCAATACTAATGCCTATTTTAGAATTATCAACATCATCGTAATGACTATAATCTGCTTTATTACGTTTTAAAAGCGCAATTTTATTATCGATAATGGCTATTCTATTTTCAATATTTAAGGCCCGCTTTTTAGCGACTTCCATTTTTAAATTTTCAGCCTCTTCACTAGTAATCTCACCTCTTTCTAGCTTAAGATTAATAGCCTCAACTTCTGCTTTTAAAAACGCGCGCTCCTCATCTTTAATTCTGTTTTTAACATCTTGTAAAGATTCAATTTTACCGTTGTTCAATGGGTCTTGAATGGTGTCTTGTGCCTTGATTATTTGCACACTTAGCAAAAACGCTAAAAACACGAAATACTTAGTAATTGTTTGCATAACTGTTCGTTTTTTGATTTATTAATTAATTGATGATATATTTAGTTGTTACGCTGCGCCACAGCTGTTTTTACAAAATTAAAATTGGCCTTTAACGCCTCAAAAACTTTATCTCTAAAGGTTCTGTCCAAATCAGTCTCTACATCTCGTAAAAGTGATCTGGCATCTACAATACCTGAGTTTTCACGATTTAATTTTTCAAGCAATATTTCCTTTTGAGCTTTTACTAATAGAGCTTCTAAATCGGCATCAGAGATAGTCTTATCAGTATCCTTTAAAATATCAACCGCAGCTATAACCTCCTGAATTTTTTGCTCTTCAAAACTTAAATTTTGTGTTTGTAATGCAATTGATTGTACTTCCTTATTTTGAATCCTATCATTACCTCCTACGGCAACATCTTTAGTGGTTGTAACAAATTCTTCCTGTTTATTTTCAGTTTGAGGCAATGTTTTTGCAGAAACTTTAGTCGTTTGTATTTCAGAAACTGGCGGAACTGTTCCGTTTATAGTTTCCTTTAAATTACTTTCATCAACAACAACTTTTGTATTATTGTATTGACTATTACTTTCTGGTGTTACTACCAGCACTGGTGTATTCTTCTCTACTGAAATATCATTAAAAAATTGTGAGACCACGAATACTATTCCAACAATACTCGCCGCCAGACCAACCCAAAATAGAGTTTTATTTTTGTGCCGTTTCTCTATTTTGCCTAAACTATTCTCTAACTTGACCCATGCATCAACAGATGGCTGTATAGTTCTTTGTTCAAGCTTTTCTTTTATGCCTTCCTCAAATTTATTTGGTGCCATAGCTTGTTTTATTAAGTTCGTTAATTTTTTTTTGCAATAAACTCCTCGCTTTAAATAATTGCGATTTTGAAGTCCCTTCTGTAATATTTAATAATGATGCAATTTCATGATGTTTGTATCCTTCTATAGCATACATTATAAAAACCATTTTATATCCTTCAGGAAGTGTATCGATTAGTTGTTGAATTTGCGCAACGTCTATTTCAATTTGAATATTATTAGTAGAATCTTTATTAAAATCTACCTCTTCGAAGGAAAACTCAACATGCTTTTGCTTCCTTAAAAAAGAGATACATTCTCTAACCATAATACTGCGTATCCATCCTTCAAAACTACCTTCTGCTCTAAAGCTTTTTAAATGAGAAAACACTTTAAAAAAACCATTCAACATAACTTCCTCTGCATGTTGCATATCCTTTATATAGTACCTACAAACACTTAACATTTTTGGTGCGTACATATCAAATAATAGCCGTTGTGCTTCACGATTATTTTTTGAGGCTATCTCTAAAAGCTTCTTTTCGTTTTTATACAGTTGAATAACTTTCAAAAGGGATTTCATTTTGTCTTCTATTTATATAGACGCAAATTTTAATTGAATGGTTGCCTAAAAATTAAAAAATAATTTTAATTGTTCAGAAAAACTTAATAGTTTTCCATAAAACTAAGATTCTTTAATAGCAGAGGCAATAATAAATTTTATAAAATTTAAAGTTGTGTGCATTACTTGGTATGCGTGTTAATACAACTTAGTTTATAAATAAGTTAAAAAAGTAGATTCCAGTACAATTCTTATTTTTTTCTATCAATAACATAATTCACCATAAGTTCCAGTGAATTTCTGTATTCAGATTCCGGGTAGGTTTGAAGTATTTTAAGAGCTTCATTTTGAAATTGTTTCATTTTATTTATGGCGTATTCCAAACCACCATTACTATTCACAAATTCAATAACTTCTTTAACACGAACCTTATCTTTATTGTGGTTTTTTATAGAATTAATTAACCAGCTTTTATCTTTTTTAGAAACCTGATTCATCACATAAATTAAAGGCAAAGTCATCTTTTGTTCTTTAATATCAATGCCTGTTGGCTTTCCTATCTGATCTTCGCTGTAATCAAACAAATCATCTTTAATCTGAAATGCCATTCCAATAAGCTCGCCAAACTTTCTCATGGTTTCAACATGCTGGGATTCTGGCTTTACAGAAGCAGCGCCCAAACTACAGCAAGCTGCAATTAATGTTGCCGTTTTTTGACGAATAATTTCATAATAAACGTCTTCGGTTATATCTAGTTTCCGGGCCTTTTCTATTTGCAACAATTCACCTTCACTCATCTCCCTAACAGCAATTGATATAATTTTAAGTAAATCAAAATCATTATTATCAATAGACAATAATAAGCCTTTTGATAACAAATAATCACCTATCAACACAGCAATTTTATTTTTCCAAAGCGCATTGATTGAGAAAAACCCTCTTCGGCGGTTACTGTCATCTACTACATCGTCATGAACTAATGTTGCTGTATGAATTAATTCTATTACCGATGCACCTCTATATGTTCTTTCACTAATTTCTCCATTAGACACCATTTTAGATACTAGAAACACAAACATAGGACGCATTTGCTTCCCTTTTCTGTTTACAATGTAATGGGTTATTCTATTTAAAAGGGCAACTTTACTCGCCATAGAGAGTTGAAACTTTTGTTCAAAAAGTTCCATCTCATAGGTGATTGGTTGTTTTATTTGCTCTACAATCTTCATGTGAAGTCCCAAAGATACTATTTAGATTGAAATTATTGAAGTTTGTTTTATAATCCTCAAATAATTATAAAACTTAAGATTTATTTGCTAACTGTCCGCAAGCTGCATCAATATCCTTTCCTCTACTACGACGCACATTAACTACAATTCTATTCCTTTCTAAGTGTTGAATATATTGTTGAATAGATTCTTTTGAGGCCTGCTTAAAATCACCATCATCAATTGGGTTATACTCAATGATATTGACCTTACAAGGCACGTATTTACAGAATTTAACTAGGGCATCAATGTCTTTTTGGGTATCATTTATTCCTTTCCAAACCACATATTCATAACTAACCGCCTCTTTTGTCTTTGAATACCAATACTCTAAAGCTTCTTTTAAATCTGCTAATGGAAACGTTTCATTAAATGGCATTATAGAAGTTCGAACCTCATCAATTGCTGAATGCAAAGAAACTGCTAGGTGGAATTTGACCTCATCATCGGCCATCTTTTTTATCATCTTAGGAACACCTGATGTAGAAACTGTGATTCTCTTCGCCGACATCCCCAAACCTTCTGGTGAAGTAATCTTATCAATAGCTTTCATCACATTATTGTAGTTCATAAGAGGTTCGCCCATGCCCATAAACACAATATTACTCAAAGGTCTTTTAAAATATAATTTGCTTTCTTTATCTATAGCTACAACCTGATCGTAGATTTCATCAGGATTTAAATTACGCATTCGTTTTAATCTTGCCGTGGCACAAAACAGGCAATCTAAACTACAACCAACCTGGCTAGACACACAGGCCGTAGTGCGGGTTGCCGTTGGAATTAATACCGATTCAACTATTAAACCATCATGCAGTTTTACAGCATTTTTTATGGTTCCATCTCCACTCCGCTGCATGGTACTTACTTCGATATTATTAATAACAAAATGAGTTTCCAACATGTGACGCGTCTCTTTAGACAGATTCGTCATATCATCAAAACTATAGGCCGATTTTTGCCATAGCCATTCATAAACCTGATTTCCCCGAAACGCTTTATCACCTTGTTTTTCAAAGAATTCTCTGAGTTGCTCTTTAGTTAAAGCGCGTATATCTTTTTTTGTTGCTGTCATAGTTGTTGCAAAAATAGTAAAACGATTTCCGATTTACTGCTTTTCATTCAAATTTGCAATGCAATAAAAAAGCCTTGTTAAAACAAGGCTTTTTTAATTTATATAATTAACATGGCATCGCCATAACTGTAAAATTTATACTTTTCTTTAATCGCTTCAGCATAAGCCTTTTTAATTAAATCGTGACCTGCAAAGGCAGATACCATCATTAAAAGTGTTGATTTTGGAGTATGAAAGTTTGTAACCATACAGTTCGCTATACTAAAATCATAAGGTGGAAAAATAAATTTATTTGTCCAGCCATCAACCTCATTAAGCTTACCACTCGACGATACCGAGCTTTCAATAGCTCTCATAACGGTAGTACCAACGGCACAAACACGTCTTTTATCTTTAATTCCTTTATTAACGATCTCAACAGCTTTAGAATTTATTTGTAATTCTTCACTATCCATTTTATGTTTTGAAAGGTCTTCAACTTCAACAGGATTAAAAGTTCCTAAACCAACATGAAGTGTTACTTCAGCAAAATTCACACCTTTAATCTCTAACCTCTTTAACAGGTGTTTTGAGAAATGTAAACCAGCGGTTGGTGCAGCTACAGCACCTTCATTTTTAGCGAAAATTGTTTGATAACGCTCTTCATCTTCCGGTTCAACTTGTCTTTTAATGTATTTTGGAAGTGGTGTTTCTCCCAATTCATTTAATTTATTACGGAATTCTTTATACGAACCATCATAAAGAAAACGAAGCGTTCTACCTCTTGAGGTTGTATTATCAATAACTTCAGCTACTAAAGTATCATCATCCCCAAAATACAATTTATTACCTATTCGGATTTTTCGAGCTGGATCAACCAAAACATCCCACAAACGTTGTTCTTCATTTAATTCTCTTAATAAAAACACTTCAATACGCGCTCCTGTTTTTTCTTTGTTACCATATAATCTGGCCGGAAATACTTTAGTGTTATTAAGGATTAAAACATCTTCTTCATTAAAATAATCAATAAGATCTTTAAACAATTTATGCTCAATAGTTTGCTTCTTTCTATCAACAACCATTAGGCGTGATTCATCTCTGTGTTCTGAAGGGTATTCCGCTAATAATTCTTCTGGTAAATTGAAGCCAAAGTGTGATAATTTCATCTGTTCGTTTTTATTGTTTTTTTGAAAGGGTGCAAATATACAATCTCAAAGTAGGCCTTGTCAAGTATTTAGCCGATTATTATTGACTAATTTTAAATCCTATTAAATTTAAGTCTTCCCAAAAAGTTGGATAGGATTTTGAAACAACCGACGGATTTTCAATTACAATCCCTGTTTTTAAAGCTAAAGGAGCAAATGCCATGGCCATTCTATGATCATTATAAGTAGCAATTCGAATCATATCTTTAATTTTAGTTGATTGCTTAAGTTGTAAAGACTTACTGGTAATTTTAACTTCACCTCCTAGTTTTTCAATTTCAGTTTTTAGTGCTACCAATCGGTCCGTTTCTTTAATTTTTAAAGTGTGTAGGCCTGTTAATTGACACGAAACACCTAACCCAAGACAGGTTACTGCTATGGTTTGAGCGATATCTGGCGCATTTTGCAAATTCAAATTTAATGGAACTAATTCTTTAGATTCCTTTTTTAATATCACTGAATGTCCATCAAAAATTGTTGATACTCCAAAGTGATTATAAATATCTGCCAATGCTGAATCGCCTTGTAACGAATTTTCTTTATAAGAAGAGAGCGTTATTTCCGTTCCTGGCTCACTTAAAGCGGCAATACTATAATAATAAGATGCCGATGACCAATCTGACTCAACCACCAATGTCTTAGGTTTCAAGGGTTTATTATTTGGATAAACAGTTATAACATTTTCATTAAATGTCGATTTAACCCCAATCCCTTCTAATAAACTAAGGGTCATTTTAATATAAGGTATAGAAGTGATTTCACCCTTAAGTGTAAGTTCTAAACCATTTTCAAGTTTTGATGCTATAAGCAACAATGCTGATATATACTGGCTACTCACATTGGCCTGAAGCTTGATTTTTGACCTTGTTAATTTCTCACCTCTAATTTTAAGTGGAGGAAAACCATCCTCTTCTAAATATTCAATTTGCGCTCCAATAGATTGCAATGCTTCAACTAAAATTTTTATTGGTCTTTCCTTCATACGGTCTGAACCTGTTAAGATAACCTCTCTCCCTTCTTGAATAGCAAAAAAGGCGGTTAAAAATCGCATGGCAGTTCCAGCATGTCGAATATCGATTACCTCTGAGGTTGACTCTAAAGCCTTCATCATTAATCTACTATCATCTGAATTAGAGACGTTTTCAATTTCTAATTCGGGGTATAAAGCTTGCAACAACAACAACCTGTTAGACTCGCTTTTGGACCCTGTTATTTGAATTGAAGATTTTTTTTGTATAGTTGACTTTTGAAGTATAATATTCATATGGTAATTAAAAAACGCTGCTTTAACAGAAGTGTCAAAGATACTTATAATTTATTTTAATTTTTTGTTATTATGATGTCTGTCGTGGTCACGTTTCCCTTTAGCATCCATACGTTTATCAAAAGCCTCCTGTAAATTAACCCCTGTTTGGTTGGCTAAACATAACACCACAAATAATACATCAGCCAGTTCTTCTCCAAGATCTTTGTCTTTATCGCTTTCTTTCTCACTTTGTTCTCCATATCGGCGTGCAATAATACGTGCCACCTCACCCACTTCTTCCGTAAGTTGCGCCATATTTGTAAGTTCATTAAAATAACGAACCCCGTGTTCTTGTATCCAGTTATCTACTATTTGTTGAGCGTTTTCTATATTCATTTTACTTTTTTAAAGACATATAAAAATAATAAAATTATAAGGCATGGAAGTAGAATGTATTTAATTTCTGAAAGAATTACTTGTATTCCCCATTCGGATAAAAATTTCTTAATCCCTAGCGGTGACACTTTAATTACCTGAAAAGGAAAGAAAAATCGATCATTATTAAATGGTATAAAAAACCCAATACCTCTTCCTCCAGTTGTCATAGCATCCAAAATTCCATGAGATACAGTTGAAAAAAAAATAACAAAAAACCATGTTTTTTTATTTTCTCTTCCCAATGTGAACATCAATAATATAGCCCAGACAAATGCAAATAGAATAGAGTGTGTTAACCCTCTATGCCCAAGCGGATGCGCATAAGGTATTCCTAATTTAAAACTTATAACATCAAAATCTGGCAAAATAGCCGAAACAATGGCTGCTAACAACAACCATTTCAGATTTTTGTTATCAATTACTTTTGTTAAAGTATAGCCCAGAACACCATGACCAAAAAAAGATGCCATTAGAAATTAATTTAGTTAGATTTTTTAAAGATTGCAATATAGAATTCTAAATTTAGTTTAAGATTCAAACAATGCAAAATATTGTTAAATTATTAAGATTAAATCACTTAAAAATGTATAATTGATTGATTATCGTAAAAATAAATGTTAAAAAATTAACAATATTTTAATTATTTTTTTATATTAGAACCAACATTAACCAACCAACCAACCAAAATGAAAAATACAACTACCCGCTATGAGTTTATGCGAGCTCTAGATTTTCTAACTTTATTCGGCTTATTTGTAATGATTATTTTATTTGTGAATTCCACTTTAGACCTTATAATGTCTTTTAATTCGGAATTTTATACAACTATGTTTGCCAATTTAAAATATCCTGGAATATAAGCAACATTCTTAATCAATTTAAGAAGGCCTTTATACACTAAATTTTGTTTTGAAAGTTGATTATACTCTTTCTTTTGAATCTATAATTATGGTTACAGGGCCATCATTAATCAATTCTACTTTCATATCGGCTCCAAATACTCCAGTTTGTACTTTTTTACCTAAATCAATTTCAATTTGTTCTACAAACTTTTTGTATAACGGAATGGCGGTTTCAGGTTTTGCTGCTTTGATATAACTTGGTCTATTTCCTTTTTTGGTCGCCGCATGCAGTGTGAATTGACTCACTACAATCACGTCCCCTTGCACATCTAAAAGGGAGCGATTCATCACATCATTTTCATCATTAAAAACACGAAGATTAACTATTTTGTTGGATAGCCAATTAATGTCCTCTTGAGAATCTTCCTCAATAATCCCTAAAAGTATTAAAAGACCTTCTCCAATTGATGCCACGTTATCGCCATCAATGGTTACACCTGCCTTTGAAACCCTTTGAATAACAACTTTCATTTATTCCTTTTCCCAATTATCTGTTCTGTAATGTTCATCTTCTCCTTCAAGAATCTGTAAATAACTTCTATATCTTGAAAACGCCACCTCATCATTGTCCAAGGCTTTTTTAACTGCACAATTTGGCTCCTGAACGTGTAAACAGTTATTAAACTTACAATGCTGTTTTAACTTAAAAAACTCAGGAAAATAATCACCAACTTCTTCTTTATCCATATCAACCACTCCAAAACCCTTAATACCTGGAGTATCAATAATTTTAGCGCCAAAACTTAAGTCAAACATTTCAGCAAAAGTTGTGGTATGCTGCCCTTGCATATGAAGCGAAGAAATTTCTTTTGTTTTTATATTTAAATCAGGCTCAATAGTATTTACCAATGTTGATTTACCTACTCCCGAATGGCCTGAAAACATACTTACTTTATCATGCATTAAAGACTTAACTTTATCAACATTTTTACCCGTCACTGCAGAAACACCAATACATTCATAACCAATCTTTCTATAAACATGTGCCAAAAACTTGACTTCATTTAAAGTCTCCTCGTCATAAGTATCTATCTTATTAAAAAGCAAAATGGTTTTTATAGAATAGGCATTAGCAGTAACTAAAAACCTATCAATAAAACTCGTCAAAGTTGGCGGATTATTAATAGTAATCATTAAGAACACCTGATCAATATTAGCCGCTATAATGTGAGTTTGTTTAGACAGATTTACAGATTTTCTTACTATATAATTCCTACGATCATGAATGTAATGTATAACTCCAGATTCCTGGTTGTTATCTGTTTCAAGCTCAAAATCAACAATATCACCAACAGCAATTGGATTGGTACTTTTAATACCTTTAATTCTGAATTTTCCTTTTATACGGCATTCATAGGTTTCTCCTAAATCGGTTTTAACCGTGTACCAACTTCCGGTAGATTTATATACAAGTCCTGTCATTAAGAGCAAAGATGTGAATAATTAATATGTAATACAACAAAATATATCCTATGTTTGTATTTAAACTTAAGTAATTTTATAAATGACATCTACAATAAAATATTGTCTTTTTATAATCCTTATTTATGGCATAAATACCTATGCACAAGAACCAATACAAAAAGATACAACTTCTTTAGTTTCGTTTGCAGATAAATTCATTCTAAAAGCTAATCTTAGCACTCAGACAGATACTTACATTTTAAAAAAGGATAATGATGTTGCTATTAAAATTGCTCCAAACGATAACTACAGACTCTCTTTATCCCTTGACTACCAGTTTATAGGTTTAAGTTTAGGTTTTTCGCCTAACTTTTTTTCAAATAACAAAGACGAAGACCTCAAAGGAGAATCTTCTTTTGGCGATATTCAATTTCGTGTTTTCGTAGGTAATTGGGTGCAAGGCATTTATTATAAAAAAATTAAAGGATATTATATTGAAAATACTGAAGATTTTATTCCGAATTGGATAAAGGGTGAAGATCCTTATTTGCAAATTCCTAGTTTTACAAGTGTAACCTGGGGCATGTCTAGTGCTTATGTTTTTAATCCAAAATTCTCTTATAGAAATATATTATACCAAACCGAATGGCAAAAAAAGAGCGCAGGAAGCTTTGTACCTATGCTTAATTACAATTACAATAAAGCTTTTTTTGATTTCCTTGACACATATAGTGAAGAAAAAGTATTTAACCTACGATTGGCTACTAATTACTATTATACTTTCGTGATTAACCAAAACTGGTTTATTGGGCCTTACATATCACCCTCTCTAGGTCTTAGGTTTACTAACAGTAAAGACATTATTAACGAAGTAGTGTCAACCCAACGTAAAACATTTGTATCAAGACAATTAGAAGGAGGGCTGCAGTTAGGGTATAGCTCCAAAAGAATCATTTTTGGAGGAAATTTTAATTTTAGTGCCAATTGGTATAATTCTGAAAAAAATTCTGTCAATGAAAACAATCAAATTTATGGCATTATTTATTTTGGTTATCGATTTGATGCTCCAAAATTTATAGAGAACTCATATAATTGGTTGACTAAAAAAGTAGGTCAATAAAAATATTGTAAAAAATATAATTTAAATATGTAAATTGGTTTGATAATTTAAAACCAACAACATGAAAAAAACAATTTTAATTATTGCCCTAACATTCTTTGCTTTTATTGATGCTAAGGCTCAAGTAGAATTTAAAGTAGTTACCAGTGTAGAATCGATAGTTCCTATGGGATTAGGACGCTCTAGATTAATTAGCGCCAATGAAGACAAAGATTATAAAGAATTTACCAGCACACAGACTGAAGATGATAATGGCAGAAATAAATCTGACCGGTCCGAAATTCGTGTTAAGGATTTTGATGAAACGAAACTTTTAAACTTTTATAATGTTGCTGGAATTCGTTTTCAAAATATTGCTGCCAATGATGCACTTATTACTTCTAAAATAAACACCATGATCATGGAAGGCTGGGAATTAGCTTTTGTGACCAGTGCGGTTGAAAGTGATTCTGGAAAAGGAGATGGAAATGGTATTTTTATAACCCGTTATATCTTTAAAAGAAATAAACAATAATAGAAACTAATAAAAAAGCCTCGCAGTTACGAGGCTTTTTTTTATCCATTAATAATTTTTTCCTGGTGATTGATAGATTCCTGGTGAATGGCTTTAAACATTTTCAAAACAAACTCTTCACTCAACCCTCTAGATTCTCCTTCTAAAACCATATGCCCTAAAATCTCATTCCAACGCTTACTCTGCAACACTGCTACGTTTTTTTGTTTTTTAAGCGCTCCAATACCATCGGCAGATTTCATGCGTTTCCCTAA
>JAHEDS010000002.1:4718-46859 GCA_024641135.1 Flavobacteriales bacterium | reverse complement strand
ATCCATAATAAATCAACATCGTGCTCTAAAGCTAATTTTACATGCGCGGCATTGGCTACTTCTGTAGCGATCTTCATCCCTGTTTCTTCCTTAACTTTTTGTAACCATTTTAAACCTAATGCCCCAACACCTTCAAACATTCCTGGGCGTGTTCTTGGTTTCCAAATTCCAGCTCTAAAATAACTTACATCCGTATTTTTTAACTCGTTAGCAATCTTTAAAACTTGATCTTCTGTTTCTGCACTGCAAGGTCCTGCAATAACTAATGGGTGATTTAATTTCAAATCATCTAACCAACTTCTTAACTCTTTCTTGTTTTCCATAATTTTCTACTTAAGCAATTCCTTTTAAAATATCTTTTATGTGATTTGTGTTTTTCATCTCATTATAAATAGCTTCAAAATCATTTTGTTTCATCATGTCTTTAAAATGAGTGAGATTAATAATATATTCTTCCAATGTTTCAATGACATTGTCTTTATTTTGTTTAAAAATAGGTGTCCACATTTCTGGCGAACTTTTGGCTAATCTTACTGTAGAAGCGAATCCACTGCCAGCCATATCAAAAATATCGCGTTCATTCTTTTCTTTTTCAATAACAGTTTTACCTAGCATAAAAGAACTTATGTGCGATAAATGTGAAACATAGGCGATATGCTTATCATGCGATTCCGGATTCATATATCTAATTCGCATTCCAATAGACTCAAATAATTTCAAGGCCTTTTCCTGAAGCTTAAATGCTGTTTTTTCAACTTCACAAATAATGTTTGTTTTATTTTTAAACAATCCTTGAATAGCCGCTTTAGGTCCAGAAAATTCGGTCCCTGCAATAGGATGCATAGCTAAAAAATTTCTTCGTTTTGGATGTTCAGAAACCACTTTACAGATATCTAACTTTGTTGACCCTACATCAACTAATAAAGTATCATCTGAAATATTATCTAAAATTTGAACAATCACATTAACCGAAGCATCAACCGGAATAGAAAGAATCACTAAATCAGCGTTTTTTAAATCGGTAAAATTGGCTTTTTTGTCAATTACTTTTAAACTTAAAGCTTCAGACAAATGTACAGGGTTATGATCTATGCCATAAATAACTATATTGGGATTAAGCCGTTTCAAATCTATGGCTAAACTGCCACCAATTAATCCCACTCCTATTACAAATATATTCTTCATTTAACTCTTGCTATTGCTTCTTCTAAAACTTCGGTACTAGCACATAATGAAAATCTTATATAGCCCTCTCCTTTACTTCCAAAAATGGTTCCCGGCGTAATAAAAATATGATTGTTTTTAAGTACTGAATCTATAAATGCTTCCGATGTTAAGTGGGTTGGTAATTTAGCCCAAACAAAAAGACCTGTAGCATCTTTATCGTACGTACAATTGAAAGCATCTGCTAATTGCCAGACTAAATTTCTTCGCTTTTGATAAACACTATTTAAAGTAACATACCACATTTTAGTACATTTTAAGGCTTCGATAGCTCCTTTTTGAATACCATAAAACATCCCTGAGTCCATATTACTTTTCACCTTTAATATATTGCTGATGTGATTACTATTTCCAACTACCATACCTACTCTCCAACCAGCCATATTAAACGTTTTACTTAAAGAATTAAGTTCTAAACATACCTCCTTAGCCCCTGGAACACTTAACAGACTTTTTTGCATATCATTTAAAACAAAACTATATGGATTATCATTTACAATTAAAATATTATGTTTTTTCGCAAATGCTACCAGATCTTCAAATAATGATTTTGCTGGAAGTACACCTGTTGGCATATGTGGATAATTAACCCACATAATCTTGACTTTACTTAAATCTCTTTTTGATAAAGTTTTTAAATCTGGAGACCAATTATTGCTGGCATCCAGTTCATAAAACACCGGATTAGCGCCAACTAATTTTGTTACAGATTCGTAAGTAGGATAACCTGGATTAGGAATTAAAACCTCATCACCCTCATTTAAATATGCCATTGAAATGTGCATAATACCTTCCTTACTACCCATAAGAGGTAACACTTCGTTTTGTGGGCTTAATGACACATTAAAATGTTCTTTATAAAATGCCGCCATAGCTTCTCTAAGTTCAGGCAAACCTTGATAGCTTTGGTATTTATGTGCGTTAGGATTTTGAAGGCTTTCAGTAATTGCATCCAGTACTTTTTGCGGTGGTTGCAGATCTGGGCTACCAATTCCTAAATTGATAATTGGTTTTCCATTGGCTATAAGCATATTAACTTCTCTTAATTTTTTTGAGAAATAATATTCTTCAACCGTGTGTAATCTGTTAGCTACTTCAATCATAACTTGGCATTTTTATATTCACCTAATATTTTTATTCCTTGAGCCATTATTTTCAATATTGATTTCGCCTTTACAAAATCATTATAAGTTTCAAAAGTTACATCAACAAAAAAAGAGTATTTCCAAGGCGTTTCAATGATGGGCAAAGATTGAATTTTTGTTAAATTCAATTTACAATCACTCATCACATTTAAAATAGCTGCCAAACTGCCTCGCTTGTGATCAGTTTCAAACTTTAACGATGCTTTATTTATTTCAGATTCCGGAATTTCAGAGTTTACTCGTTTTACAACTGCAAACCTTGTTTCGTTGTGCTTAATAGTTTGAATGCTGTGCGCCAATATATCTAGTTCAAAAAGATTTGCCGCCATAACACTGGCAATGGCCCCTACATGTTTTAGTTGATTCTTATGAATACGTTCAGCAACCTCGGCCGTATCCTTATCTTCAACTAATTTAATTTGAGGATATTCTTTAAAGAATTCCATACATTGAAGTAATGCCATAGGATGTGAATACACTTCTTTAATGTCTTCAATTTTTTGATTTGGCAAAGCCATTAAATTATGTTGAATATCTAAATAATGTTCTCCAACAATATGCAAATTATATTTATTTATTAAGGCGTAATTAGGAATGATCGATCCCGCAATAGAATTCTCTAAAGCCATAATAACAGCATCACTTTTATTACTAATCAAGGATTCTACAACTTCATCAAAAGTTAAACATTCAATGACATCTACAGGTTTATTAAAATACTCCTGAGACACAATATGATGGAACGACCCTTTTACTCCTTGTATGGCTACAGTTTTTATCATATATATAAAAAAAGTCCCGATTTCCATCGAGACTTATATTCAAATTTATTTCTTATAAATTACACATACAACGTCTCGATTTCTTTGCTAAAAAAGAAATAAAACCAATTGCTAAAATATGTGTAACCTACTATTGTTTTCATAATGAATCGCTAAAGTAAATAATATTTTAACAAATCAAAATTGTACTACCCTTTTTTTATATTTAATACAAAAGTTTTAAAGAATTCAAAGTAAATCTTCGTTTAAATTATATAATCATTATTTTTGAGCAAACAATTTCAATATGTCAATAGAAGTAATTGGGGTTTCAAAACTTTACGGAAACCAAAAAGCTTTAAATAATATCTCTTTTAAGGTTTCTAAACCAGAAATTGTTGGTTTTTTAGGTCCGAATGGCGCAGGAAAATCAACGATGATGAAAATTTTGACAACTTATATAAATGCCTCTTCTGGTAACATTAAAGTAAATTCATTTGATGTTACTAAAAACGCAAAAAGTGTTCAAAAAAGTGTAGGTTATTTGCCTGAAAATAACCCACTTTATTTAGACATGTTTGTTAAAGAATATTTAGCATTTAATGCACAGGTTTATAAAATTTCTAAAGAACGCATTATAGAGGTTATTGAACTAACGGGGTTAACTCCTGAATCGCATAAAAAAATAGGACAACTTTCTAAAGGCTATCGTCAACGTGTTGGATTAGCCTGTGCTTTATTGCATGACCCGGAGGTTTTAATTCTTGACGAACCTACTACGGGCTTAGACCCAAACCAATTAGTGGATATTAGAAACTTGATTAAAACTATTGGAAAAACAAAGACAGTCTTTTTATCCACACACATTATGCAAGAAGTAGAAGCGATGTGCGATCGTGTTATCATTATTAACAAAGGTGAAATCGTAGCCGACAAAAAATTAATGGAACTTCAAGAAGGTAAAGAGCAAACCGTTATAGTTGAATTTGACTTTAGAGTTGAAGATGCTTTTTTAATGAAATTACCTAAAGTTAAGACCGTTATAAATCCACATGGTTTTATTTATGAAATCACTTTTAAAACATCTGAAGACATGCGTTCTTATGTCTTTGATTTTGCGCATGATAACCAACTTAAAATTTTACAACTTAATCAAAAAAATGCCAGTTTGGAAAGTATGTTTAGAGAATTAACTAGCCACTAATTATTCAAAAATAAGACGTCCTTTATACAGTTCAACCACATTAACTTTTGGTGGTCGGCTCTTACAAATAACATTACCTGTTCCAGATATTTTTCCTGTTATCTCCTGAATTGGATTGATAATTATATCATTAGAGCTCCTATTCCAGACATATACTTTTTGTGCTATTAGATTTCTTCCTTCAAATCTAGATGTCCCTGAGGCAAAAGTTACATTTAAATTATTTGTCTTACCAGTAATATAAGCATTTGATAAATTGTTAAAAACAACATTTAAACTTGAAGTATCAATATTAAGTCTGAAATTACCAACGGTAAATGTTTCTGGTGCATTATAGTCTTCTGATAAGATAGTTAAAGCTGGATAGGTTAAAACGCCATCTGAACTGATATCGTATTGTGTTGAGCTTCGTATTTCTGTGATATTAGGTGAAGTAACATACACTTTTGTAATACCATAATCACGCACATAATTACAGCTATTATTATCATTCAAAATAAGTTTACCATTATCTACAATAACCTCAACATCATCCAATAAATTATTACCTGTTTCAATTATTACCTTTTGAAGGTTACCCTGTTTTATTGTTAATTCAATATTTCTATTTACTAAAATTTTATCAAATTGATCTAAAGATATTTCTTCCTGAATAATACGTCCTTCAGTTTGAAAACAATTGCCTACATTTTCCCCGCTACAGGAAGCAACTAAAAAAACTAACACTATATATCCTAATTTGCTCATAATCTTAATCCTAGTCCAAACTCCACGGCTTCGGCCTTTGCCGCATGAGATTTTAATGATATACTACCAAACCAATTATTTCCAAAATATCGTTTTAATCCAATTCTAATATAGGTTTTCCCTTCAAAATCAAATGGGTAATATATGTAATATCCTAACTGTGTTTCTAACGACATTCTATTAACAAATAACTCATGACCCACGATTAAACCAATACGTTTATAATCCTCATTTCCAGTCGTTGGTTCCTCTGGAAATGATACCGACCTATAATAAATATATTCCTTTAAAAACTTTGAAAAAAAGATGTCGGCACCAAATTGGATAGCGCTCTTTCTATTTAATCTTTTATCCATATATGCAGAAACCACATAAAAAGGAAACTGACCACTCCCGACAACATCGCTTTCATTAATACCGCTTCTTAAAGCCAAATTATATTTTAGTGGTTCAACAAATTTTCTTTTGATTTTGGAACTATCGGCAACAAAAAATTCTGGTTCTTCATCATCTAAACTATAGGTGATTCCAAGATTAAAAGTAATAGAATTAATGCTGGTGTTTGGGGCTTTTATGTTACCATTTGAATAATGCAAAAGAGAAAAACCAGTTTGTAATCCAACTCGATCAAAAAGTCGTTCTTTTTTATAATTAAGCATAATATAGGTAGCACTTAACAATTTGGATCCGAAGGCATTATTTCTGTAATTTGATTCTTTGTCATACGGATTTGTAGTTAAGGCTAATCCCTGACCAATACGAAACATTACATTTCGTTTAAAAAAATAAAAATTATAATGTGCATGAAGTGCATAGTTTTTACCTAAAACTTCATTTTTTAGATTCTGATAAGAAAAGGAAAAACCATAATCCGGATAATTATATAGATGTTCCCAATCATTATAACCAAAAGTCTTTTTGTTCCAACTTAAAATTACACCTTCAGGATGGCCTGTTATTAGATGAAGAATATCATTGTTATGTAAGGCAATATTTCCTTTAAAATAATTGATATCTATATACGAAGTATTTTGCTTTTCTTGAGAAAACAACAATCCATAATAAATACAAAAAATACAAATAATAATTTGCCTCATCAACAAGTTGCTAATATCACAAAAATAATAGAATAACTAAAATATCTTGGAAGCAATGGCTTTAATATTATCGCTTTTACCCATTGAATAATAATGTAAAACCGGAGCCCCTCCTTTAAGTAGTTCTTGAGATTGATTTATAGCCCATTCAATTCCAACCTGACGAACCTGACTATTATCTTTACATTTTTCTACTTCAAGAATTAAAGCTTCTGGTATATCAATTTTAAAAACCTGGGGCAATAATTGTAAATGGCGCTTTACAGCGATTGGCTTAATACCTGGAATAATGGGCACATTAATGCCCGCTTGTTTCGCCTTTTCAACAAACTCAAAATACTTATCATTGTCAAAAAACATTTGAGTAACAACATAACTGGCTCCTGCATCTACCTTCTCTTTTAGGCGTTTTAAATCGGTATTTAAAGAAGGTGCTTCTATATGTTTTTCGGGATAACCCGCGACACCTATACAAAAATTTGTTTTGTAATCGGACTCCACTACGTCATGTAAATATTTGCCCTTATTCAAATCGCTCATTTGTTTAACAAGTTCGGATGCATAGGTGTGTCCACCGTTCGCCGCCTCAAAATATTGCTGATGTTTCATGGCATCTCCACGTAATGCCATGACATTATCAATTCCTAAATAATGGCAGTCGACTAAAAGGTATTCTGTTTCTTCTTTTGTGAATCCACCACATAGTACGTGAGGAATGGTATCAACAATATATTTATGCTTAATAGCTGCGCAAATACCAACTGTTCCAGGTCGCATACGTGTAATTTTTCTATCTAAAAGACCTTGCCCTTTTTCAATATACACATATTCTTCTCTTGAAGTTGTCACATCAATAAAAGGGGGATTAAACTCCATTAAAGGATCAATATTATCATATAATTCTTGAATATTTTTACCTTTTTGCGGTGGTATAATTTCAAATGAAAATAATGTTTTCCCGTTGGCTTTTTTTATATGCTCTGTAACTTTCATTAAATCAATTTTAATTTTCTGCAAGATTTGGGTGCAACCACTTTCTTGCCTTATCATAACTTATTCCTTTTCTAATAGCAAAATCAACAACCTGATCGTCTGTTATTTTTCCCAAACCAAAATATTTAGCTTCAGAATTTGCAAAATAATACCCTGAAACCGCAGCTGCCGGCCACATTGCTAAACTTTCAGTTAAGGTCACTCCTATTTTCTTTTCAACCTCTAAAAGACTCCAGATTGTTTCCTTTTCTAAATGGTCTGGACAAGCTGGATAACCTGGCGCAGGACGAATACCTTTATAACTTTCTTTTATTAATTCTTCATTTGTTAATTCTTCATTGACATCGTAGCCCCAATACTTTGTTCTTACCTGTTTATGGAGATATTCAGCAAAGGCCTCTGCAAATCTATCCGCAATAGCCTGCACCATAATTGCGCTATAATCGTCTTCTCTTTCCTTATAAGAATTAGCAAGTTCATGAGCTCCAAAAACAGCCACGCAAAACGCACCCATATAATCTAACAACCCAGTTTCTTTAGGCGCAATAAAATCGGCCAATGCCAAATTTGGAATTCCATCTCTTTTCTGTAATTGCTGTCGCAAGGTCCTAAAAATGGCTATTTCTTTTCCTTTTCTTTGAATTAATATATCATCATAATTAATAGAGTTCGCTTCAAACAATCCAAAAACAGCTTTTGGTTTTAAAGCTTGTTTTGAAATAATTTTTTTTATCATTACTTGAGCATCTTCAAACAGATGAGTGGCTTGTTCACCAACAACTTTATCTCTTAAAATTTCTGGATACTTACCATGTAAATCCCAACTTCTAAAAAATGGGCTCCAATCTATAAAAGGAAGCAATTCTTTTAAACTGATTTGCTTTAAAACCTGGACCCCGAGTTCTTTTGGTTTACTAATTTTAGTGACTTTCCAATTTATTTGAAACTTTCTTTTTCTCGCTTCAATAAGAGAAATAAATGATTTCTCCTTTCCGCGTTGTAGAAATTTCGTTCGAAACTCATTGTAATCCTTTTTTAAATTTAACACATAGTTATTGGCAGTTTTTTCATTTAATAAATCACCAACAACTGTTACAGCTCTCGAAGCATCATTTACATGAACTACTGCATTTTTATATTGCGGATCTATTTTTACAGCCGTATGAGCCTTTGAAGTGGTGGCTCCGCCAATAAGTAAAGGCACTGTAAAGTTCTGGCGTTCCATTTCTTTTGCTAAATAAACCATTTCATCTAGGGAGGGTGTAATCAATCCTGACAAACCAATGATATCAACCTGTTCTTTTTTAGCGGTTTCAATAATTTTTTCTGGGGGTACCATGACTCCCAAATCAATTATTTCATAATTATTACAAGCCAAAACTACACTCACAATATTTTTTCCGATATCATGTACATCCCCTTTAACAGTCGCCATTAAAATTTTTCCAATAGCTTTTTGTTTATCGCCTTTTTCTTCTTCAATAAACGGGTTTAAATAGGCCACTGCCTTTTTCATCACTCTTGCTGATTTAACAACTTGAGGTAAAAACATTTTTCCAGACCCAAATAAATCACCAACCACATTCATTCCAATCATTAAATGTCCTTCTATAACATCAATTGGCTTTTCAGCTTCCAGTCTTGCAGTCTCAACATCATCAATAATATAGGCATCGATGCCTTTAACCAGAGCATGTGTTATACGCTCTTGAAGCGAATTTTCTCTCCAAGATAAATCTATTCCTTTTTCAACTTTTGAACCCTTTACTGTTTCAGCAAAATCAAGTAATCTTTCTGTAGCATCTTCTCTTCGGTTCAAAATGACATCTTCAACATGTTCCAATAAATCTTTCGGAATATCGTCATATACCTCTAATAAGGCTGGGTTAACAATACCCATATTCATTCCTGCCTGAATAGCATGATATAAAAAAACAGAGTGCATAGCTTCCCTTACGCCATCATTTCCTCGAAATGAAAATGACACGTTACTTACACCACCACTAACGCTTACATTTGGAAGATTTTGACGAACCCATCGTGTGGCTTCAATAAAATCAATAGCATTTTTTCGATGTTCTTCCATTCCTGTCGCCACAGGAAAAATATTTAAATCGAAAATTATATCTTCAGACGGAAAACCGACCTTATTTGTTAATAGATTAAAAGAACGTTTACATATTTCAATCCGCCTCTCATAATTATCAGCTTGTCCAACTTCATCAAAAGCCATTACAATAACAGCTGCTCCATAGCGTTTAATTTGTTTGGCTTCCCAGATGAATTTATCTTCTCCTTCTTTTAAGGAAATAGAGTTGACCACACATTTTCCTTGCACTACCTGCAAGCCCGCCTCAATAATTTCCCATTTAGAACTATCAATCATTATAGGAACTCTTGATATATCTGGTTCGGCAGCAATTAAATTTAGAAAACGAACCATAGATTCTTTACCATCAATGAGGCCATCATCCATATTTACATCAATAATCTGAGCTCCTCCATCTACTTGATGCCGTGCAATATCTAATGCTTCATCAAATTTTTCTTCTTTTATGAATCGTAAAAACTTTCGAGATCCTGCTACATTTGTTCGCTCGCCAATATTTATAAAATTGCTGTTTTCATTTAGTACCAAAGGCTCTAAACCAGATAAACGCATGTATTTTGTTTGAGTACTCTTCATTACAATTTAAATTACAGCTTGCAATATTTTTCTTGGTTTATATTTAGCAGCTATTTCTGCAATTACTCTTATATGATCTGGTGACGTTCCACAACATCCTCCAATAATATTAATAAGGTCTTTTTTGAGATATTCTTCAATTTGAGCCCCCATTTCTTCAGGCGATTCATCGTACTCACCAAAAGCATTAGGCAAACCTGCATTAGGATGAGCTGAAATAGCGAAATCTGTTTTATTGGCAATAGCCTCCAAATGTGGTTGCATTAAATGAGCCCCTAACGCACAATTAAATCCAACAGATAACAAAGGAATGTGAGAAACAGAAATTAAAAATGCTTCAGCTGTTTGTCCTGATAGAGTACGTCCGCTTGCATCAGTAATTGTTCCACTTAACATGACTGGAATATTTAAATTTCTTTCTTCTTTGACTTCTTCAATTGCGAACAATGCGGCCTTAGCGTTTAATGTGTCGAATACCGTTTCAACCAATAAAATATCTACCCCTCCATCAATTAAGGCCTCTGCCTGTTGTTTGTAAGCAATTCTCAAATCATCAAAAGTTACCGCTCTGTACCCAGGGTCATTAACATCTGGCGACATACTAGCCGTTTTATTAGTTGGCCCAATGGAGCCAGCTACAAAACGAGGTTTATTTGGTTCTTTAGTTGTGAAATCATCGGCGACTTCTCTTGCTATTTTTGCCGATTCATAATTAAGTTCATACACCAAATCTTCCATTTGATAATCTGCCATTGCAATTGTAGTCCCAGAAAACGTATTGGTTTCAACAATATCTGCTCCAGCTTCAAAATATTTTGCATGAATAGCTTTTATTGCATGAGGTTGTGTTATTGATAGCAAATCATTATTTCCTTGCAGTGGTGTTGGATAGTCTTTAAAACGTTGTCCTCTAAAATCTGCTTCAGAAAATTTATATTGCTGCAACATAGTACCCATGGCACCATCCAGTACTAAAATACGTTGTTGTAAAGCTTGTAAGATGTTTGACATTTTGATATTATTTATATCAATATATCATCAAGAAAAGTAAAAAACCACTTTTCGTTATCTTTCCAATATTCAAAAATGAACATTAGTAGAACGTAGCACCTTCTTTAAAAGAGTAAAGGGTTGCCAAGGTTTCACAGGGTCTATTCCCTCAACCTTTCTTGATAACTATATTAATACGTTAATGAACTTGCGAGCAAAAATAACATATTATTCGTTTTTTCCGAGTTATTTTAAAAAAAATCGCCTACTTATTCAAATAAATCAGACGACAAATACCTATCGCCCCTATCACAAATGATTGCTACTATAACACCTGTTTCAATTGTTTCTGCAATTTTTAATGCACTATAAACTGATCCACCACTACTCATCCCTGCAAAAACTCCTTCTTCTTTCGCCAATCTTTGAGTCGTTTTTTTTGCATTTTCTTCACTCAATTCAATGAGTATATCCACTTTTGATCTATCAAAAAACTTAGGCACATAATCTGGGGACCATTTTCGAATTCCTGGAATTTTAGCTCCATCTTCTGGTTGAGCCCCAACAATTGTAATGTTTTTATTTTTTTCCTTTAAAAATGTAGAAACACCTGTAATAGTACCTGTTGTTCCCATGGCTGATACAAAATGTGTAATTTCTCCATTTGTATCCTTCCAAATCTCCGGACCTGTAGTTTTATAATGTGCTTTCCAATTATCATCATTCTCAAACTGATTAAGCAATATATACCCTTTCTCATCTCTTAACTTAAAGGCTAAATCCCGAGACCCCTCAATACCTGTATCTGCCGGTGTTAAAATAACTTCAGCACCATATGCACGCATTGTTTTTACCCGCTCTTCGGTTGAATTTTCAGGCATTATAAGAATCATATTTAAACCAAAAAGATTCGCTATAAAAGCTAAGGCTATTCCTGTATTTCCACTAGTGGCTTCAACTAAATAACCTCCCTTTTTAATATCTCCTCTTTTCAGAGCTTCATTTATCATATTAAAGGCCGGCCTATCTTTAACGCTACCTCCAGGGTTGTTGCCTTCTAATTTTAAAAAGAGTTTAACTCCTTTCTTTTTAATTAAATGGCTCGCTTCAATTAATGGTGTATTACCTATTTGATTTAAGATACCTTTAGTGGATTCCATTTTTTTTTGGTCTTATTTTTATTTCGGTTTGGTAGGTGACTAATGAATTTTCTGGGACTGACTGTGTTATCCAAACATTGGCTCCAATAGTGCTATTAGCTCCTATTACTATATCGCCTCCTAAAATAGTAGCATTGGCATAAATGGTAACATTATCTTCTATTGTAGGGTGTCGCTTAGTAGATTGCATATTCTTTTTAACCTGAATACCTCCAAGTGTAACCCCTTGAAAAATCTTTACATTATTTTTAATAATAGAGGTCTCTCCAATTACTATTCCTGTACCGTGATCAACAAAAAAAGAATCGCCAATCGTTGCACCAGGATGTATGTCAATGCCAGTAATTCCATGTACATACTCACTCATCATTCTGGGGATAATAGGAACTTGTAATTGATGTAATTGATGACTTAACCTATAAATTGAAATGGCATAAAATCCAGGATATGCCAAATACACTTCTTCAATACATGTTGAAGCCGGGTCATTTTTAAGAAACGAAGCTGCATCTAAATCCAGTTTTCTTCTAATTGTTGAAAATTGCTTTTGAAAGTCACTCCATAAATTTTCAGCATTTTCAATTGAAAGTTTTGATGCTATTTCAAGGAATGTATCTTTTAAAAAAACAGTTTCATTTTCTTGTTCATCAAACAAGTTATAAAACAAGCGTTTAGTAAATGGTTTTATAGTTTCTTTTAAGCGAATATTATAATTCTTCATGGTTTAGCATCACAATAAGTACGGCAAAATTAAACAATAAAACTTTATTTTATGGAGAGAAAAACTGCTTTTAAGGATTCAGATTGACATATTTTAAGATATTAAATATGATTAAAATTAGCTGATTTTAATCCTCCTGTTTTATTTAAATCTTTGTCAACAAATCGATAGGTTATCAGTAATATTTACCCAAATTAGTTGTTTTTGATATGATTCTAAATTTTAATGTTTTTATAGATTTAGGTTGTTGAGGCTATAATTATGCTCTTAATATTTAACTTTTCCATAATAAAACCATTCAATTAATATAATACCTCCTTTGAGAAAAGGATTTTCAATTTCCATACTAAAACTTTGAATGACTCTATCAGTACTTTCTTCAGCTAGCAAGCATTTTTAAATTATTTTTTATTGAATAAACCCTGCTCCAACAGTATTATTTGATTGTGTATCTATCAATATAAATGACCCATTTGTCCTATGGTTTTTAAATTGATCATAAAAAATAGGTTTATTTAATTTGAATGTTACTTGTGCAATATCATTCACATTAAGTCCAGTCACATTTGTTTCAATTCCTGAATAGTCTGGATTGATTTTATGATGGATTTTATCAACCTTCGCTAAAACTTTATTGACCCCATGCTGGACAATATACTTACCACTTGTAGTTAATTGAGTTGCATCCATCCAACAAATATTAGCAGTAAACTGCTTGTCTATTTTAGGAACATCACCTTCTTTAACAATCATATCACCTCTACTCACATTAATATCATTCTCTAAGGTAATAGTAACTGATGAACGTCTTGAAGCGGTTTGATATTTTTGATCATAAAAATAAATCTCTTTTATTTTTGATTTAGTTTGCGATGGTAAAACCAAAATATTGTCACCTACACTTAATTCTCCTCCATATACTTTCCCAGCATATCCTCTAAAATCATGAAACTCTTCCGTTTTAGGACGTATTACATACTGCACTGGAAATCTTGGTGTTCCCACATTATATATATCTTTTTTATCTAAAGTTTCTAAATGTTCCAACAAGCTTTGTCCCGTATACCAACTCATTCGTTCTGACCGATTAACAACATTATCGCCTTTTAATGCACTAACTGGAATAAAAGTTATTTTTTGATCTTTATAATCTCTTTTACTCATTAAAGATTCAAAATCGGTTTTGATTTTATTATAAATATCCTCGGAATAATCAACCAGATCCATCTTATTTATAGCTACAACAATATCTTTAATTCTCAGTAAATTATTGATAAAAAAATGTCTATTGGTTTGCTCAATAACTCCTTTTCTTGCATCAATTAAAATTACAGACGCTTGTGATGTTGAAGCCCCAGTTACCATATTTCTAGTGTATTCAACATGTCCAGGTGTATCGGCTATAATATAACTTTTCTTAGCGGTTGAAAAGTAAATATGTGCAACATCGATAGTAATTCCTTGTTCTCTTTCAGCAACTAAACCATCGGTGGCCAATGAAAAATCTAGGTAATCGTAACCTTTTTGCTTACTTGTTTTTTCAATAGCCTCTAATTTATCTGTGGTTAGAGATTTTGTGTCGTAAAGAATTCTCCCAATCAGCGTACTTTTACCATCATCTACACTTCCAGCTGTTGCAATTTTTAATACTTCCATTTTTATTTTTAAACCTCCCAAAAAGAAGGGTTTTTTATTTAATTATATCTCAATTCAGTTTAGAAATACCCTTGTTGTTTACGTTTTTCCATAGCAGCTTCTGAGCGTTTATCATCTATTCTTGCTCCACGTTCAGAAATTGTGGAATCTCGAATTTCTGATACAACACTCGCAATATCTGCAGCTTCTGAAAAAACTGCGGCCGTACAACTCATATCTCCTACCGTTCTAAATCTTACCATTCGTTCTAAAACTTCTTCATCTTCTTCCTGATATACAAATTCTGAATGAGACCATATTAAGCCATCACGTAAAAACACTTTTCGCTTATGAGCAAAATAAATGGATGGTATCTCAATGTCTTCCTTTTCAATATAAGACCAAACATCTAATTCTGTCCAGTTTGAAATTGGAAATACCCTTACATTTTGTCCATGCTCAATATCACCATTTAACATATCAAATAATTCTGGTCGCTGGTTTTTTTCATCCCATTGTCCAAAATCATCCCGTACAGAAAAAATACGTTCTTTTGCTCTTGCTTTTTCTTCGTCGCGCCTTGCACCACCAATACAAGCATCAAACTTAAATTCTTCAATGGCGTCTAAAAGCGTTGTAGTTTGCAATGCATTTCTACTTGAATATTTACCAGATTCCTCCTTTACTTTACCTTCATCAATGGAATCTTGAACTTTCCTAATAATTAATTCCAAGCCAAGTTCCTTTACCAATTTATCTCTGAATTCTATAGTTTCAGGGAAGTTATGCCCAGTATCTATATGCATCAATGGAAAAGGCATTTTCGCAGGGTAAAATGCCTTAACAGCAAGCCTTACCAAGGTTATTGAATCCTTTCCTCCAGAAAAAAGCAGTACTGGTTTATCAAATTGTGCTGCTACTTCTCTCATTATATATATGGCCTCGTTTTCTAGCGAATTAATATGTGATGTGTCTTTATTCATTATATTCATTTTCAATTATCTTAAGAGTGTAAACCACACTCTCTATTTTCCAACGCTTTTGTAGGATCAAAATATTTAAATTCATTTGGCAATTTATGTGTTTCTAAATACACATCTAAATCCTTATCGGACCAATAGTAAAAAGGACTCACTTTTAAAACACCTTCTTTACTCACACTAAAAATGCCAATACTATCTCTAAATGCTGTTTGGCCATGACGTAAGTTCGTGAACCATACCTTTGGTTTATGTATTTCCATAGCTCTTCGGAAAGGCTCCAGCTTAACTTGTTCTGAAAACAAGGCGTGTTTTGAATCGTTAACCCCTGGTATTCCCATTACTACATCTCTATGAGCTGAAGTTTGTTTTGGCACATATAAAGAAACATTTAATTGCAAGTCTTCGATTACCTGATTAGCGTGTTTGTATGTTTGTGGTGTATTATAACCGGTATCGCACCAAATTACATCGATATTTGGTTTTACATTATTAACCGCATGTAAAATAGCGGCTTCGTAAGGCCTGAAATTTGTTGTAACAACTGCATCATGGCTAATTTCAAATGCTTTTTTAATAATTTCTGTTGGATTAGAATCTTTAAACAGATGATTCCATTCATTTATTTGGTCTTTTGATATCATAATAACTCGTTTTATCTACCCCATTTTATGGCATTCCATAACCGTTCATGAAAAAAGTATAAAATCATTTTTGTGACCAACTCTATAGAACCTATAGAAAATGCCAGATCTAATTTCCCAGTGATAATCCATGAAATCAAAATGGTGTCCATAGTCCCAATTATTCTCCAGCTAATAGACTTAGCTATACTTCTTAAAGGTCTTTCTGTTGCAACATCAGTTTTAAATGACGTCTTTTCCTTATCTTTTGAACTAGTCAACACGTGTCCAATCATTTCAAAAATTAATATATTATTCCTATTAAATTAGTAGGAATTACAAAAGTAATACATTTTATTACATGACGTAGCTTATTTAGCAGTTTTTAGATAAATGAAATATATACTAATTATACTAGCGAATATAAATAAATGGCCCTTAAATGTGCAAAATTAACAACAATTATTTGATGGACAAATCTTCTAATGTGGTGTTTCTTAGAACTTTTAACGAACTATCTCTTACTTGAACCATCAATTTATTTACAGTACACATATTCTCATCTGGACAATCATCACACTTTTCATAGAAGTTTAAACTCACGCATGGCACCATGGCTATGGGTCCTTCAAGAACACGCATAACATCAGCCATAACTATTTCCGATGGCTTTTTAATTAGATAGTATCCACCATGCTTCCCTTTTTTTGAACCTAAGCACCCAGACTTTCTTAAGGTAAGTAATATGCTCTCTAAAAATTTTTGTGGAATTTGTTCACTTTTTGCAATTTCACCAACTTGCACAGGCTTATTACCCTCTTGTCTTGCAATATAGGTTAGGGCTTTTAAACCGTATTTAGTCTTTTTAGATAGCATGATGCTAAGATACTTAATTTAAAGCTTGCTTCAAATCGTTAATGATATCATCAACATGTTCCAATCCTACCGACACCCTAACTAAACCATCGGTAATACTCACTTCCAACCGATCTCTTTCAGACAATTTACTATGTGTTGTTGAAGCTGGATGTGTAACTATACTTCTGGTATCACCCAAATTAGCAGATAATGAGCACATTTTTATTGCATTTAAAAATTTACGCCCCGCTTCAAGGCCTCCGTTAATCTCAAATGCTACAATATTACCTCCTAATTTCATTTGCTTTTTAGCCACATTATATTGAGGATGCGATTTTAAAAACGGATATTTTACCCAATTAATTTTTGAATGACCTTCTAAAAATTCAGCCACTTTTAAAGCATTTTCGCAATGCTTATCAACTCTTACAGAAAGAGTTTCTAAACTTTTTGATAGCACCCAGGCATTAAACGGAGATAAAGCCGGACCTGTATTTCTGGAAAACAGATAAATATCTCTGATTAAATCTGCTCTACCTACAGTCACTCCACCCAAAACCCTTCCTTGTCCATCAATTAATTTAGTAGCAGAATGAATAACTAAATGGGCTCCAAATTTTATAGGTTGCTGTAAATATGGAGTTGCAAAACAGTTATCTATAATTAATATTAAGTTGTACTTTTTAGCAATAGCACCTAAATATTCCAAATCGATAATATCAATGGCAGGATTTGTAGGTGATTCGGCATATAATATTTTAGTTTTTGGAGTTATGAAACTCTCAATGGTTTCAGGTTCATTTATATTAAAATAGCTTGTCGAAATATTCCATTTTGGAAAATAAGTAGTAAATAGCGTATGGGTAGAACCAAATACCGAACGTGCCGACACAATATGATCACCACTATTTAGAAGGGCCGCAAAGGTCGAGAAAACCGCTGCCATACCTGTTGCAAAAGCATATCCGTTTTCAGCACCTTCCATTTTACAGATTTTTTCAACAAATTCGCTTGTATTTGGATTTGAAAATCGACTGTAAATATTACGCGCCTTCTCTTCTGTAAATGAAGCTCGCATATCTTCAGCATCTTCAAAAACAAAACTTGAAGTTAAATACAATGGTGTAGAATGCTCCAAAAAATTGCTACGTTCTAATTGGGTCCGAATTGCTTCCGTTTCAAACTTCTTTTTATCCTCACTCATAAATTTTAATTAATATATTTTGACAATCTTAAAATATCCCCAAAAACACCTCTAGCTGTAACCTCAGCTCCAGCACCAGCACCTTGAATTACAATGGGCTGATCTCCATAAGATTCTGTAAATATTTCAAAAATGGCATCTGAACCTTTAATTTGTCCCAAAGTACTATCTTTTGGAATTGATACTAATTTAACTTCTAAATTACCTTTATCTTGTGACAAATCTCCAGATAAATCTCCAATATATCTCAATACATGACCTGGTTTTTGTTTGTTTTTTATATTTTGAAATTCAGAATCGAGACGTTCCAATTGTTCCAAAAATTGAGAAACAGAAATATTTTGATATGCTTCGGGAATTAGATTTTGAACAGATACATCTTCAAATTCATTTTTTAAATCTAATTCTCTAGCTAAAATAAGTAACTTTCTCGCTACATCATTACCCGAGAAATCTTCTCTTGGATCTGGTTCTGTAAATCCTTTATCAATTGTTTCTTTTACAATTATACTAAATGGTTTATCTTGAACAGAAAAATTATTAAACAAATAGCTTAGCGTCCCTGAAAAAACGCCTCTAATCCTAGTAATATTTTCTCCAGATTCGTGCAATAATTTAATGGTATCAATTAATGGTAAACCCGCACCAACCGTAGTTTCATACAAATATTCTTTATTATGATTTTTTAACTGGACTCTTAATTCTTCATAAAATTCATGAGAAATGGTATTTGCTATTTTATTTGAAGAAACTAAATCAAATCCTGCTTCAACCAATGGAATATAATGCTTGTAAAAACTAGAACTTGCCGTATTATCAACTGCAATTAAATTTTCTAAATGATATTTTTTTGCATAGGCGAAAATATCTTCAATAGAATTTTCATAAGTTGAGGCTTTAATTAATTCTCTCCAATTTTTATCGACCCCATTCTTGTTTAAAACTATTTTTTTAGAATTGGAAATAGCAAACACATTTAAGTGTAATCCCTTTCGTTTTTCTATTTCTTCCTTCGATTTTAAAATCTGATTGATTAGTGCACCACCAACTAAACCATGCCCAAAAATGGCAATATTAATTTTCTTTGAAACTCCAAATATTTCACCATGAATAACATTTACTGCCTTATGTAACTGACCCTTTTTAACCACCAAACTAACATTTCTACCTGTGACTGTATTATTAAAAAGTAATGGAGTAATTTGATTTTTAATAAGCGCATTGAATGGTTTATGAAACGAACTTAATTCAATTCCTATGATTGATATTACTGAAACATCATCTACAATTCCAATCTTATTAACATCTTGAGAATAAAAATCATTTTCAAATTCACGCTCAAGGGCTATAACTGCTTTTGTTGCTTTATCTGCATTTATGATTAAACCAATTCCTCTTTCTGAAGATCCTTGCGAAATGATACTTACACTTATATCCTTAGCTGCTAATGCCCCAAAAATACGAGCATCTACTCCACTTTTACCTAATAAGCCACGACCTTCTAAATTTAATAAAGCCACATCATTTAAAACTGATAAAGACGTAACCTCTTTAGAGTTTGGTTTGGCTGTAATTAATGTACCTTCATCTTCTGGATTAAATGTGTTTAAAATCCGAAGATTGATATTCTTTTCTACCAAAGGAATAATCGTTTTAGCATGTAAAACAGTGGTTCCAAAGTTAGCGAGTTCATTAGCTTCACTAAAAGATAACTCTCTTATTTTTTGAGCATCTTCAACTAATTCTGGATTGGCAGTATAAATCCCATTGACGTGCGTGTAGTTTTGTAATTCTTCCGCATCTAAATAATTGGCAATTAACGCAGCTGTATAATTACTCCCATTTCTACCAAGAGTCGTTGTTTCATTTTGAGCGTTAGATGCAATAAAACCAGTGACTATTTTCACCACATCATTCGGACTGTTTTTATAGAAACTTTTGACATTGTCTTTTGATAAATTGGTAATAGGTTTTGCGTTTCCAAAATTACCATCCGTCTTTATTAGTAGTCTGGAATCGACAGCCAAAGATTTTATGTTCTTATCATTTAATAAACTTGAAAGAAGTTTTACAGAAAGCAATTCACCTTGTGCTAAAATTTCATCTTTTGTTTTTTGACTGTAATCCCCAAGCAAGCTTACTCCTTCAAACAATTTATCTAACACTGAAAATTCTTTTGAAAAATCAATGGTTGGTAAAGGTTCTATTTGATAGGCCTTAAATAATTCTAAATCTTCTCTATATGAAAAACCTTTTGATGCTTTACTCAGAATAGTCTCTAATTCATCTGTGGCCATAGCTCTTGCTGAGGCAACCACAGTGATTTTTTCGCCTTCCTTTATTTTTGTTTCAAGAATATTTAAAACAGCGTTAATCCCTTTACCATTGGCTAAAGATTTCCCTCCAAACTTTAATACTTTCATTTTTTTTCTTTTAGAATTGGGCACGAAAATGCCTTCAATAATTCTTTCCAACTGTTCATATTCCATTAAAAATGCATCATGTCCATGCACCGAGTGTATTTCATTATAAGTAACATTTGAATTTATCAAGGCCAGCTGCTTATGTGTTTGTCTGTTTTCTTCGGCCGTAAAAAACAAATCAGAATCAACACCGACAATATGAATATTGGCATGGATATTTTCTAACACATTAAAATCTTTAGATCTATTTTTAGTGACGTCAATAGTCTTTAAAAGTTGATTCATTAATTTATAGGCCGACAATTGAAACCGTTCTTGCAGTTTTTTGCCATGATGTAACAGCCAACTCTCCACATTAAAAATTTCCAATTCATCATTTTTTGACCTCTGAAAACGCTCATTAAAAGATTCTGGTGTTCTGTAGCACAACATAGCGTGCATTCTAGCATCATGAACCGGATTTTTTGAATTCAACAAAAATTGCTCTTGAATCTGGCAGTTGGCAATCAACCAATCTGTAGATTTCCAATCCGTAGCCACCGGAATTAAATGCTCGGTTATATCTGGCGACAATACGGCCATTTCCCATGCAATTCCACCTCCCAATGACCCCCCAATGATAGCAAAAAGTTTATCTGTTTTTAAAGTCTTTAATCCTATTAAAAATAAATTGGCTATATCTCTAGCAACGAAATCTTTATAATTTTCAATCACAAAACTATCAAACCCGTTTCCCGGAATATTAAATGCCAAAACTGTATAAAGTTTCGTGTCAATAACTTTATTATCTCCAATAAGATCTTTCCACCAACCATCTTCTCCTGCCACATTACTATTACCAGTCAATGCGTGATTCACCAAAATAACTGGTGCCTCACCTAAGGATAAACCAAATAGCTGGTAACTTAATTTTATTTCAGAGATTCGTGTTTTATTTTCTGTAATAAAATCTTTAACAATAATATGTTCTAACGCTTTTTTCAAGATTTATCTTATATTAAATTTTACTGAAGGCTTCTTTTAAGTCAGCCTTTAAATCTTCAATGTCTTCAATTCCAACGGACAAACGAATTAAATCTTTAGTAACACCTGTAGACTCCTGTTCTTTGTCAGTTAATTGCTGGTGTGTTGTACTAGCCGGATGAATGATAAGAGATTTTGTGTCACCAATATTAGCTAATAATGAAAATAATTTTGAATTATCAGTAATAGCTTTTGCGGCATTATACCCTCCTTTTACTCCAAAAGTAACTATTCCGCTTTGCCCTTTAGGTAAATATTTATCAGCCAACGATTTGTATTTACTCGATTTTAATCCAGGATAATTTACCCAAGCAACTTCTGGTTGCTGTTCCAGCCATTGAGCAAGTTCTAATGCATTTTGACTATGCTGTTTTATTCTTACAGGTAAGGTTTCCAATCCTTGAATAATTTGAAATGCATTGAATGGACTTAAGGCACCACCAAAATCTCTTAATCCTTCTAATATCAATTTAAAAGTATAGGCTGCGGCTCCTAAGGCTTCGCTATAAACCAAACCATGATAACCAGCTGAAGGGGTTGTAAATTCAGGAAATTTACCATTTGTCCAATCAAATGTACCGGCATCAATTATGGCACCACCTAAAGAAGTGCCTTGACCACCGATATATTTTGTTAAGGAATGTATTACAATATTTGCTCCATGTTTAATTGGGTTTAATAAAGCAGGAGTAGCAACCGTATTATCAACAATAAAAGGTACACCGGCAGCTTTAGAGTGTTTGGAAATCGCCTCTAAATCCAATACATCTAGTTTTGGGTTCCCTAAAGATTCTACAAAAAATGCTTTTGTGTTTTCTTTAACAGCAGCCTTAAAATTATCTGGATTATCGGCATTCACAAATGTAGTTGTGATTCCTAATCTTGGTAAAGTCACTTTCAATAAGTTATAGGTTCCTCCGTATAAACTACTTGAAGCTACAATATGATCTCCAGCTTTTAAAAAAGTTAAAAGTCCAGTAGAAATTGCAGCGGTTCCTGAAGCAAATACAACAGCTCCAATACCCCCTTCAATAGCCGCTAAGCGTTGTTGTAAAATGTCGTTAGTAGGATTATTTAAACGTGTATAAATAAACCCAAGTTCCTTTAATGAAAACAGATTAGCAGCATGATCTGTATTATTAAAAACATAAGACGTTGTTTGATAAATAGGAACAGCCCTTGTTCCTCCAGTTAAAGATGTGTCATGCCCTGCATGCAATGCCTTTGTGGCTAAATTTTGTGTACTCATTTTTCTAGTTTTTTTGAGTTAATAAAAATTAAAACAAAAGTCAAATGCATCAAATTTGATGTACCTTAATAGAAAAATGTTATAAAGAAACTACCAAAATTACGTTATGTAATTTTGTTTGAGTTATCTATCTAAAACAGTTAAAACAACTATTTAAGTAGAATTTAGCACCTTCTTTACGAATAAAGGGTTGCTAAGGCTTCAATGGGTCTAATCCCTCCACCTTTCTTGATAACATTTCAATAAGTTTTTGAACTTTGTGAGTACAAATATTCGGTTAGAAAAAATTAAAAACCTAATTTTTTTTGAAAAAAAATAAAAATTTAAGATTTCCTCAATAAATTCGCTTCAAATTTTTCTTTTATCACTAAACCAACCGGTTTATTATCAATTTTAGATTCTAACCACGAAATTATATCTAAATATAAAAAGGCTCTGCTCTGATAAGGATCGTTTTCAAACTCTTTTAATTTATCACGAAGTTTTACAAATTCACCCTTTACATCTTGAGGAAACATATCTCCAAGACTTCTTAAAAATTTGATGAATTCTTTCTGAACTTCATACAAATCTTCCATCTTTATGAGAAATTTAAAGGTGCTTTTAATAAGAGTTTCTAAATTATAATCTAAACCTGCTTCATAATGTGCTACCAAGTTTAAAATCCTGGCAAAACATAATAAATCCTCTCTCATTTCAAGTGATTTATTATTAATTATTTTTTCTAAAAAGAAAATACATTTTTTATTTTCTCCAGCCCCAAAATAAAGACTTGCAATTTTATAATAAAACACCATGACATGATGTTCATCAATTCTATCATGATATTTTTTAAGACTATTTAAAACAACATTTACAATTGGTAATCCCTCTTGAAAACTTCCCTCAATAAAATGTAAATTGAATTTATTATTATACACATACAAAAAAGCCAAGCCTTCAACATTATCATCTAATGGAAACCAAGGTTCCTTTGTTATGTTTTCCAAATCGTTTAAAGTTGATTTAAATTTTGTGTAGTGTCTTAAATAAAACAAGGACTCTAACAGATAGTGATTCCCTTTTAGAAAAAAAACAGGATTTAATATAATCTGGTCTTGATTATCATAAAATAAAGTAACCCATTTTGAAGAATATTTATAACATGATAAAAAATCTTGAGTTAAAAAACTATACCATAAATGCGCTTTATAAACCCATAATTTTTCCCTGAAGCCTAAGGTTTTAATATCATATTTAGGTAACCTATCCTTAAAATACCTGGTTATTCTTTTACTTTCCTTGTCGTTTTTAACGTATCCGGTTTTAAGAAATAGTCCATACAATTGAAGGGATAAGTTAGACAATTTACTTGCCAACACGTTTTGCTGACTAAGCTCTTTAGCCTGAATTGTTAATTCATCAGCCCTATTACTTATACTCCTTGTAATATACTGTGATTCAATAACTTTCTCAAGTTCTACAATTTCATAAGCAATATTTTTTTCTTCATTGGCAATTGCTAAACTTTTAGCTTTATCTAATATTTTTAAACTTTGCTTATATAATCCTTTGTGGTATAATATAGTAGCAAAATCTAACTGTTCACGTATTTGAATTCTAATATTTTGATGTGAAGGATTAAGCCGTAAGCTAATAAGAATTTGTTTGTATAAATGTGCTTTTAAATTAGATAACTGTTGCTTCTTAACAATTCCCTTTTTTAGAATAGTAGACTCATCATAAAAAGATAGTTTTTCTAAAATATTGAAGAGCATTAAAAACTTTGAATCTTCATTCACACCCAATCTACCAACATATAGTTTAAACTGTCGCTTCTCTGATTTTGACAGTGATTTCACTAATACAAACAAATTATCTTTTTGCTCCTTTGTCATAGTTATAAAAATAACATTAAATAACTGAAATACAATTAATTAAACTTAAGACATTCAAGTTAAACATCGTAAAATAAACATGATGAATACTACATTTACGAAACCAAAATATACATTCGTAATACAATAAGAAAATTTATTTGAATAAATGTTAGATAAGAACGTACAAATTTTTGATACTACGCTGAGAGATGGAGAGCAAGTTCCTGGTTGTAAACTAAATACAGAGCAAAAATTAATAATTGCCGAACAACTCGATTTATTGGGTGTAGATATAATTGAGGCCGGTTTTCCAGTTTCTAGCCCAGGTGATTTTAAATCGGTGGAAGCGATATCAAAATTAATTAAACATGCAACTGTTTGTGGATTAACAAGATCTGTTGAAAATGATATTAAAGTAGCTGCTGAAGCATTAAAATATGCTAAAAGACCAAGAATTCATACTGGTATTGGCACTTCTGATTCTCACATAAAGTTTAAGTTCAAATCAAATCAAGAAGATATTTTAAAACGTGCTTTTGAGGCTGTTAAATATGCAAAATCCTTTGTTGAAGATATTGAGTTTTATGCTGAAGACGCAGGTAGAACAGATAATGAATATTTAGCAAGAGTTTGTGAAACTGCAATTAAAGCAGGAGCCACAGTTCTAAATATTCCAGATACCACAGGATACTGTTTGCCACATGAATATGGTGCGAAAATTAAATATTTGAGAGAAAATGTAAAAGGCATTGACAAAGCTATTTTATCTTGTCATTGCCATAATGATCTAGGCTTAGCCACAGCAAATTCAATTGAAGGTGTTATTAATGGAGCTAGACAAATAGAATGTACTATTAATGGAATAGGCGAACGTGCTGGAAATACTGCCTTAGAGGAAGTTGTTATGATTTTAAAACAGCATCCTTATTTAAATTTAGACACTAATATAAAAACAGAAATGCTTTATGGCATTAGTCACTTAGTGTCTGACAGTATGGGTATTTACACTCAACCCAATAAAGCGATTGTTGGGGCTAACGCATTTGCTCACAGTTCAGGGATCCATCAAGATGGTGTAATTAAAAACCGTGAGACCTATGAAATTATTGATCCTAAAGAGGTTGGAGTCACTGAATCATCGATTGTTCTTACCGCCAGAAGCGGAAGAGCTGCTTTAGCTTACAGGGCAAAAAATATTGGTTATGAATTGACTAAATTGCAGCTTGATGAAATTTATTCTAACTTTTTAGATTTTGCTGATAAAAAGAAAGAAGTAGATGATTCAGATATTCATCAAATTATTGAAACCAGTATTGTGTATAAAGAAATAATTTCTGCCTAACTTTGCTATTAATTAATAATAAGTAAATGAAACTACATATTGCCGTTTTACCAGGTGATGGCATTGGACCAGAAGTTACTGCCCAAGCTGTAAAAGTTTTAAAAGCTATTGCCATGGAATTTGGCCATATTTTCACTTTTGAATATGGTTTAATTGGTGGTGCAGCTATTGCAAAAACAGGGCATTCATTACCTGAAAAAACCTTGGAACTCTGCAAAAATGCAGATGCTATTCTTTTTGGAGCGATTGGAGATCCTAAATATAAATTTGATGTGGAATCCAAAATTAGACCAGAACAAGGTCTATTAAAATTAAGAAAAGAACTCGATTTATTTGCAAACATTAGGCCTGTAATTGCCTATGAAGATTTATTGGAAAAATCCTCTTTAAAGAAAAAATTTATTAAAGACACAGATATTCTAATTTACCGTGAGACAACGAGTGGTATTTATTTTGGAGAAAAAACACTGAATGAAGATGAACAAATCGCATCCGATATTTGCACTTATAATCGTTTTGAGATAGAAAGAATAACGCACTTAGCCTTTAAAGCTGCTCAATCAAGAAAAAAACGTAAACTTACATTAGTAGATAAAGCTAATGTTCTTGAAAGCTCAAAACTTTGGCGTAAAATAGTACTGGAAATCGCCCCTGAATACCCAAATGTTGATTTAGATTTCTTATATATTGATAATGCAGCGAAACAACTTGTCATGAATCCAAGACAATTTGATGTTATTCTAACCGAAAACATGTTTGGTGATATCCTTTCGGAAGAAGCTGGGGTGATTGTTGGGTCCATAGGATTATTAGCCTCCGCCTCATTAGGACCAAAATATGCAATGTTCGATCCAATTCACGGATCATATTCAAAAGCAACTGATAAAGGTATTGCAAATCCAATTGCTTCAATTTTATCAGGAGCTATGATGCTAGACCATTTTGGATTATTAGATGAAGCAGCATTGATAAGAAAAGCTATTGATAAATCTTTAAAACTTCATATTACTACCCCAGATTTAAACACGAGATATGACAATATCTCGACAAGTAAGGTTGGTGATTTTATAGAAGATTTTATTAATAACCCTGAAGAAACAAACTTAAATTTCAGAAATATACATCTAGGCCAATCCACTATTATTTAATTATTTGAATTAGTCACAAACAAATTAAAACCAACGGATTTTAAAAAGGGCATTTCTAAATGCTCTTTTTTATTTTAAATATAACGCTTTCCTATATGGGATTGCTTGTATAAAGTTAAAAGGGCTCCAATAATAATTATATTTTTAAAAATATACTGACCTAGTAATGTAAATACTAATGGGGAATTATTAAAAGACAGGTTTGGAAAAAACAAAAACGGCGTAAAAGTAAATACTAAATGAATAATGGCTAAAATAATAACCGGCTTCCTATAAATATTTAATATTAATAGAACACCAATTATAGTTTCCCAAATTGCTAGTAGGATGATTGATATTTTAGATGAAATTAGTCCAAAAGTTAAAACATCAATTGTAGTTTTAGCAAGATCTTCGGCGGGGCTTAAGTGATTAAAAAATTTCAATCCTCCAAACCATAAATACACTAATCCAATAGTGATTGCCAAAATTTGATTCTTTTTAATTTGTTCAATAAGTGCCATAATAATTTTATTGGTTTAGCTGATTTTTTCTGTTAAATACAGTATTGGTTAATAAGAAAACCTCTTATTACCACAGATTTTTTTAAAAGTAATATTTTTGAGATTAGAAAAAATTTAATTAATTTTTTTAACAATTTAAGCACCTACAATCATCCTAGAATGTTTACCAAAAATCTTTCTTGAAACCATTACAATTGAGGCACATATAAATAATACCAGAGCAAAAAGAATTAGTGCTCCAATAATAATATTAAAAGGAGCTATCTGTTTTGCCCCAATAATGAACAGAAAAAAAGGAGATATTGCATATAAAATAGACCCATGGATAAAATATATTGAGAAAGAATCTCTGGCAAAAGGGTTCAACCAAATTGGTTGTTTAGCTTCAAGTTTCTTAAACATTAAAATAATAAGAAATGCAAAGCTTATTTTTTGTACATAAAAAACGGTTTCTTTTAGAGAAATAATACTAATCAAATCAATATCAAAAATATAGAGATAAAATAAGCAAACCGTACTTATAATAGCTATTAGAATAAACTGTCTTCTGTATTTTTTTAAAAGAATTAAATTTTTATTCAAATCTGCACCTAAAAACATACCTAACGCATAAGCACCCGTAAAATATATCATGGTTTCAATTCTTAAATTATATTCATCAAGAACCTGAATACGCGAAATAAAAAGTGGTACAAAAATTATTATTAGGAATATGGTTTTGGTTATTCTATTTGTCTTTTGAAGATATTCCAAAATTGGAGTTACTAAATAAAGAAATATTAAAACTGGAATATACCATAAGGCAAAGTTGGCTTTCCCATAGATGAAATTTACCCACGCATCAGATAGAAATTTTTCTAAACCTTGTTGAAAGCCTGAAAAATAATCAAAGTTTATTTTGAAAAAAGTAAGAACAAGCGTAAAAAATATATAAGGCAATAAAATATTTTTAAGCTTGCTTTTATAAAATTTTAAATATCCTTTAGGTTTTAAAACCTTTGAAAATAATAATCCTGAAATAATAGCAAAGTAAAGCGTACTGTCATGATAGAATATCTCACTAATCATAAGTACGGGATTTGACACATCAAAAACTCCAAAAGCCCCTATACAAGCAGCAGCCACAGCATGTCCTAATACAATTTTTAAAATTGCCACGCCTCGAAAACTATGCAAATAACCTAAAAATTCAGAGTCTTTAACTCCCATTGAATCTAATTGAATCAACTTTTAATTTAATTTTTAATACTGATGAAAAGCATCTGAAATGAATTTAAGGACTACCGGTAGTGAGTCTCTCCAATACGTCCAGGTATGACCACCGTCCCTAATTCGAAACTCGTGACTTACATTTTTTTTACGTAAAGCGATATGGACCAAACTATTCCCCTCAAAAAGAAAATCGTCATCTCCACAGTCAATATACCATCTAACAGATTCCATTTGTTCTTTAGTCATATTCTCAATTAGTGAAAGAACATTATGATTTGGAAAATAATTTTGCGCTTTTATTTCATCCACTTCATAATTCATAAAGTTTTTTGTAAAATCCTGGACCTCTTTAACCGATTTAGGACCAATATATGCACTTAACGGACAGGCTGAAGAGAACAATTCCGGGTGACGCAATGCATAAATAAATGAACCTCCACCGCCCATAGACAATCCGGCGATCGCTCTATATCGCTTTTGGGATTTGATTCGATATGTTTTCTCAACATACGGCATGAACTCGTTAAAAAAATAATCTTCGTAATTCCAATCACCTCTAATATCATTAAAATAACCCATTCTGTTGGTGAAGGCATCTGGCATTATAATTATCATGGGGGTAGCAGTCCCTTCTTTGATAGCATTATCTGTTATTCTTAAAACTTCACCAAACTGTACCCAACCAGTCTGGTCGTCACCAGCTCCATGAAGCAAATATAAAACAGGATAACTTCTTTCTGAAATCTCATAATCTGGAGGTAGATAAACAGAAAAATGACGTTCAGTTTTTAGAATTTTACTTGTATGAGATAATTTATCAAATACTTTTCCTGTTTGAGCAATTGTAGGTAAAGTTAGAAACCATGTATAAACAACTAGTTTTTTAAGAATCTGATTCATGATTAGTTTTTTAATTAGACAACAATTTAAAACTAATTCACTTCAAAATCAATTATTCAGGAAACTTCTTTCGAATGTTATTTAAACATAAATTATTCATACTACCAACATGGGTGTGCTTTTTTGAAGTATCTGGAATATAAGTGCCATCTTGTACTTGTCCCCCAATTTTTTGATACGCTTCTCTAAAACTTTGCCCCTCAATCACTAACGTATTAATATTATCTACAGTGAAGAGGTATTTATACAAATCATTATGTATATCAATATCCTTTATAATTATTTGTTGAATAGAGTAATTGAAAATATCGAGAATATCTTTTACCTCCTCAAAAGCAGCAATCATATGTTCCTTTAATAACTGAAAATCTCTATGATATCCACTTGGCAAATTGTTGGTTATTAAAATCATTTCTGTTTGTAATGCTTGTATTTTGTTGCATTTTCCTCTAATGAGCTCAAATACGTCTGGATTCTTTTTATGTGGCATAATACTGCTACCGGTTGTAAGTGCATCAGGAAAAGATATAAACCCAAAATTCTGACTCATATACAAGCATATATCCATAGCAAAACGAGACATTGTATTACACAAACTACCTAAACTAACAGCAATCGTACGCTCACTCTTACCCCGGCTCATTTGAGCCGCGACCACATTGTACTTTAAAGTTGAAAAATTCATGTCTTTGGTAGTTAATTCTCTATCTATAGGAAATGAACTTCCATAACCTGCAGCCGAACCTAATGGATTTTGATCAACCGTTTGAATAGCTGCATTTAACAAATAAACATCATCAATCATTAATTCGGCATACGCCGAAAACCATAATCCAAATGAAGATGGCATAGCCACTTGCAAGTGAGTGTAACCAGGAAGAACCTTATCTTTATGGGTTTCGGCTAAAGTTAACAAGCTTTCAAAAAAGGTTTTGGTTTTTTCCTTTATAAGCCCTAAATTTTCCTTGTAATATAAATGCAGTGCAACTAAAACCTGGTCATTTCTTGAACGAGCCGTATGAATCTTTTTTCCAACCTCACCTAACGTTTTTGTTAATTCAAATTCAATTTTGGAATGCACATCTTCAAACTGAGATTCAATAACAAACGTATTGTTTTCAATTTGTGATTCAATATTCTTTAAACCTCTTAATAAATCTACTAACTCATTTGCGGTGAGAATCCCAACTTTTTGTAGCATTTTAGCATGTGCTCTGGATGCAATAACATCGTATTTTGCAATATGAATATCAATTTCTCTATCGTTACCCACCGTAAATTGCTCAATCTTATTATCTATTGATATACCTTTATCCCAAAGTTTCATTTTTCCAACTATTTTAAATTATTACTATCGATTTTGAATTACTTTGTCACCACTTTATTCAATAATTCAATATAAATTTTAATACCTTCTTCAATTTCATTGATATATATAAATTCATCTGCTGAATGAGAACGTGTGCTATCTCCTGGCCCTAATTTTAATGAAGGACATGTTAACACTGCTTGATCTGATAATGTAGGCGAACCATAAGTGCTTCTGCCAATAGCTATTCCTGCTTTTACCAATTCATGATTGGCAGGAATAGAAGATGAATTTAATCTTAAACTTCTTGGTATAATACTGCTACATGGTGATTTTTTTTGTAAAATTTCAACAATTTCTCGATTGGAATATTTATCATTCACTCGAACATCAATCACTAAATCAACCTCTGCAGGTACTGCATTATGCTGCTTACCAGCTTTAATCTGTGTCACAGTTAATTTAACATCACCCAATACTTCTGAAGTTTTTTCAAACTTAAAGTCTTTAAACCATTGCAAAACTTCAATCGTATTATAAATACAATTATTCTCATTTGGATGTGCAGCATGACTTGGAGTACCTGTAACTTTTGCATCAAATACTACAAGCCCTTTTTCTGCAATGGCTAAATTCATTAAGGTAGGTTCTCCAACAATTGCCACATCAACTTTTGGAATAATTGATAGCATACTATTTAATCCATTTGGACCACTACTTTCTTCTTCGGCAGAGGCAACAATAACCAAATTATATTTTAAATCAGTTTTATTATAAAAATAGATAAACACAGCTAAAAGAGACACTAAACAACCTCCGGCATCATTACTACCAAGCCCAAATAATTTGCCTTCGTCAACAATGGCTTTAAATGGATCTTTTGAGTAAGCTGAATTAGGTTTTACGGTATCATGATGTGAATTAAGTAATAAGGTTGGTTTGCTAGCATCAAAGTTTTTGTTTATAGCCCAGACATTATTTTTTGTCCTTCTATAATTGACATTATGACGCTTAAACCATTCTTCAATTAAACCTGCCGTTTGTTCTTCCTCTGAAGAAAATGACTTGGTTTCAATTAACTGTTTTAATAGTAAAATTGCATCATTGGTTAACTCAGCTATTGTCATATTATAAAGTTATTGTGGTAAAATTATTATTTTCCTTTGTGAGCATAGACGTATTTCCCATGTTTATTGCTTTTACTCCATTTTTTAAAGCATCGAAGCAATTTTCAAGTTTTGGAAGCATCCCATCTGAAATTATTCCATCTTGTAGAAGATTCTTATAAATGGTTGAATCAATCAATCTAATAACAGAATTTTTGTCATTTATATTTTCTAAAACCCCATTCAATTCAAAACAATAATAAATTGTAGTATCATAAAGACGGCTCATACCTATTGCTACTTGTGACGTAATAGTATCTGCATTTGTGTTTAATAATTGCCCTTTACCATTATGAGTAATAGCACAAAAAACTGGTGTAAATCCAGCTTGAATTAATTTATCAATAGATTGATAATTCACTTCTTTTACGTCGCCAACAAACCCATAATCAATGTCCTTAATCGGTCTTTTTTCTGAATAAATACTATTAGCATCAGCCCCTGTTAATCCAATAGAATCAACTTGCAATGCCTGCAATTGTGCCACTATATTTTTATTTACTAAACCTCCATAAACCATGGTAATTACTTCGAGAGTCTCTGCGTCAGTTATACGCCTACCATTAACCATTTTGGATTCAATTCCTAATTTTGAAGCCACTTGAGTGGCTCGTTTTCCGCCACCATGCACTAAAATTTTCTTTCCTTCCAAATTTGAAAAAAGATCAAGAAAAGATTTTAAAGACACTTCATCTTCAATAATATTTCCGCCAATTTTTACTATGGATAATTTTTCTTTAGCCATTTTCTAAAAGTTTTTTGAGAACTAATTGTGCCGCATAGGTCCTATTATTTGCTTGTTCTATAACCAAAGAGTTTTCTCCATCTAAAACCGCATCTTCCACAATAAGATTCCTTCTTACAGGTAAACAATGCATAAATTTAGCGTTACCTAATTTATTTTTGGTGACCATCCAATTGGAGTCTGTATTTAATACCTTGCCATAGTCTGAATAACTACTCCAATTTTTTACATAAACAAAATCAGCATCTTTAAACGCTTCTTCTTGATTGTAACTAACCGTTGTGTTTTTAGTGATTTTTGGATTTAACTCATACCCTTTGGGATGTGTAATAATAAATTCTACATCCATTTTTTGCATGGATTGAATAAAACTATTAGCAACTGCGTGAGGTAATGATTTAACATGTGGAGCCCAACTTAAAACAACTTTTGGTCTTTTTGAAATTGAATGTTCCGAAATAGTAATAGCGTCTGCTAATCCCTGCAATGGATGCTCGGTAGCACTTTCCATACTAACCACTGGAACAGTAGCATATTGAATAAAAGATTTTAATATATACTCACTTTCATCCTTTTCTTTATCGGATAATGTTGGAAATGCTCTTACTGCAATAATATCGCAATATTGTGAAACTACAGCTGCTGCCTCTTTTATGTGCTCTGCCGTTGTTCCGTTCATGATGGTCCCGTCTCCAAATTCAATACCCCAAGCATCACCAGAAACGTTCATAACCATGGTATTCATACCGAGATTAAATGCAGCTTTTTGAGTACTTAATCTGGTTCTTAAAGAGGCATTAAAAAAGAATAATCCAATCGTTTTGTTTGTACCTAAACCCTTGTAAATGTAAGGATCTGCTTTTAACATTTTGGCTTCTTTAATCCAAACACCTATGTTATCTATATCATTTATGGAAGTATAATTCTTCATTTTAAAAATTTAATAACGCATTTTTTAAGGCTACAAAAAACGCATCGACATGAACTTTTGTAATTGTAAGCGGTGGCAAAATTCTTATTAGTTTTTTGTTAGAAGCTCCTCCAGTAAAAATATGATGCTGGTAAATTAAATTCTTTCTAAGTTCTGAAACATCAAAGTCAAATTCCAATCCTAACATTAAACCTCTCCCTTTAACATTCTTTATTTGCGGAATTTTTGAAGCTTCAGAAATAAAATAATTTGAAATAAAATTAACATTCTTTATTAATTGCTCTTCTACTAACGTATTTATAACAGCTAATCCAGCTGCACAAGCCAAATGATTACCACCAAAAGTAGTTCCTAACATTCCATATTTAGCTTCAATTTTAGGATGAATTAAAATTCCTCCAACTGGAAACCCATTACCCATGCCTTTGGCAATTGAGATAACATCTGGAGTCACATTGTAATGCTGAAATGCAAAGAACTTTCCAGAACGGCCATATCCAGATTGAACCTCATCAGCAATAAAAAAAGTGTTATTCGCTTTACATAAAGCATCCACTTTTTCAAAAAAATCACTTGTTCCTTGATCGAGCCCACCAACACCTTGAATAAACTCTAAAATGACGGCGCAAACATCGCCTTTTTCCAACTCTTTTTTAACACCATCAATATCATTCAGCTCCAAAAAAGTAACTTTATGTTGTTGATTAATTGGCGCATTAATGGACGGATTATCTGTCACAGCAACTGCTGCAGAGGTTCTTCCATGAAACCCATTATTAAAGGCAATAACACGAGATTTATTCGTTTTAAACGAGGCAAGTTTTAAAGCATTTTCATTTGCTTCGGCACCTGAGTTACATAAAAACAATTGGTAACCTTTGCACGCGGATACTTCTTCTAATCGTTTTGCTAATTCGACTTGAATTGGATTTTGTATAGCATTGGAATAAAATCCAAGACTTGACACTTGATTAGTTATGGCATTTACATAATTTGGGTGCGAATGACCAATAGAAATTACCGCATGACCACCATAAAGATCTAAATATTCAATTCCCTTGTCGTCGTAAACAAAAATATCTTTGCCTTTTACAGGAGTTACATTGTAAAGTGGATAAACGTCGAATAATGGCATTTTAATTTTTTTTAATTTGATTAATTTTTTCGAAAGAAGTAACAAGACCTTTAATTAATGAGGAACTTAATCCCTGATGCTCCATTTCATTTAATCCTTCAATAGTGCAACCCATAGGGGTTGTAACTCTATCTATTTCCTGTTCAGGATGGTTTCCAGATTCTATTAATAAACTAGCAGCACCAAAACAAGTTTGCATCGCAAGCTCCTGAGCTTCCTTCGCTTCAAAACCTAATTGAATAGCACCTTGCGTTGTGGCACGAATTAAACGCATCCAAAAAGCAATACCACTTGCGCAAATAACAGTTGCCGCTTGCATTTTTTCTTCAGGAATAATTATTGATGTCCCTAATCTATTAAAGATGGCTTCCGCAATTTTAATTCTAACTTTTCCTTTTTCATTACTACACAAACAAGTCATAGATTTCCCAACAGCAATAGCTGTATTAGGCATAGCTCTAATTACAAATTTATCTTCACCTACAATACCTTCCATTCTGGAAATAGAAAACCCAGTGATGGTTGAGATAAGCACATGATTTTCATTTAATAATGGCTTTATATTAATTAGTATTTTCTCTAAATGAACAGGTTGTACCGCAAATATTAAAATATCTGAATTTTTAACCGCTTCAGCATTATCTGTTGTAATAAACAAATTTTTATACCCGTCAAAATCTTTAACACTATTTAGGTTCCGTCTTGTTAAATATAAGGTGGTAATGGCATTTGTAGTTATTAAACCTTTTGCAATAGATTTACCTAAATTTCCTGCTCCTATTATGGCTATTTTCATTCTTTAGTTTTATTTTAAAAATAATTGGCCTTTAATTGTAATCCTTCGGTTTCATCAAAACCAAACATTAAATTCATGTTTTGAATTGCCTGTCCAGATGCTCCTTTCAATAAATTATCTATAACACTAGTTATAAGCAACTTGCCTTTGTATTTATGTAATTGTATAAGACACTTATTGGTATTTACAACTTGCTTTAAATGCAACTCTTCATCCGAAACAAATGTATATTCAGCTTCTTGATAATATGCTTTATAAAGCTGGTTTGCCTCTTCAAGTGAACCTTCAAAATCAGTATAAACCGTTGCGAATATACCTCTGGAAAAATTACCTCTATTTGGCATAAAAAGAATTTCAGAATCAAATGATTTTTGTAACTGCTTAACCGATTGATTAATTTCTCCTAAATGTTGATGTGTAAAGGGTTTATAATATGAAAAATTATTGTCTCGCCACGAAAAATGGGTTGTTTCAGACAATGAAGTTCCTGCTCCCGTAGCACCAGTAACAGCATTTACATGAACATCTTTTTTAAGTAAGTCATGGCTTGCTAATGGCAATAATGCTAATTGAATTGCGGTTGCAAAACAGCCAGGGTTGGCAATATAATTTGCCTTTTTTATGGCACCTTTTTGAAGTTCGGGCAACCCATAAACAAAGGTTTTATTTTCAAAAACCTTGTCTTTTTCTAATCTAAAATCATTCCCTAAATCGATTATTTTCGTTTTTATAGAAAATGCATTTGCTTTTAAAAACTTTACAGAATTACCATGACCTAAACATAAAAATAACACATCTACATTAGGATTAATAGTATCTGTGAATTTTAAATTTAAACTTCCTTCTAAATCTTGATGCACTTTGCTAATTAAGTTTCCAGCATTTGAAGTGCTATAAACAAAATTAATCTCTGTTTTTTTATGAAAGATGAGTAATCTAATTAATTCTCCAGCGGTGTAACCCGCACCACCAATAATCCCAACTTGTATCATAATTTATGAGTTTACTTGTTGATAAATTTTATTTTGATTTCCAACAATTTTTATAAATCCTTTTGCTTCATCTGGAGTCCAGCCTTTGTTTTCTTCTCCATAACTTCCAAACTTGGCATTCATTAAATCGTGCTTGGAAATAACGCCATCTAAAGAAAAGTGATAAGGTCTTAAACTTACAGTAACGTCACCGCTAACCGCCTCTTGGCTATTATGTAAAAACGCCTCAATATTTCGCATCACGGGATCTAAATACTGTCCTTCATGCAAATGCATACCATAAAAACTAGCTAAGTATTCTTTATGCTGTAATTGCCATTTTGTGAGTGTATGCTTTTCTAAAAGATGATGCGCTTTTATAATAATCAAGGCTGCCGCAGCCTCAAAACCTACACGACCTTTAATTCCAACGATAGTATCTCCTACATGTATATCTCTTCCAATGGCAAATGATGATGCTAAATTATTTAACAATTCTATGTTTTTTTGTGGCTCATTTTTTATACTATTTAAAGCCACTAACTCCCCTTTTTCAAAAGTTAGCTTTACCTTTTCTTCTCCTTCTTTTTTTAATTGAGATGGATACGCTTCGCTAGGCAAAGGCTTTTCAGAAGTCAAGGTTTCTTGTCCGCCAACGCTGGTTCCCCAAAGACCTTTATTAACTGAGTATTTAGCCTTCTCCCAGGACATATCAATTCCATTCATTTTTAAATAATCAATTTCCTCTTGTCTTGATAATTTTTTATCTCTGATTGGGGTAATAATTTCGATATGCGGTGCCAAGGTCTGAAAAATCATGTCAAATCTTACTTGGTCATTTCCTGCTCCAGTACTTCCATGTGCAATAAATTCGGCATCTATACTTTTTGCGTACTCTACAATTTCAATAGCTTGAATAATCCGTTCTGCACTTACAGATAATGGATAGGTGTTATTTTTTAACACATTACCAAACACCAAGTACTTAATTACCTTCTGATAAAATGAAGGAACAGCATTTATGTTTTTATATGTAGAAACACCCATTTTATAGGCGTTTGCTTCAATAATATCAATCTCATTTTGAGTAAATCCACCTGTATTTACGCTTACAGCATGCACATCATATTCCTTAGATAAACTTACCGCACAATAAGAAGTATCTAACCCTCCACTATACGCTATAACTAATTTTTTCTTTGAACTCATTTCTTATCCTTTTTTAAAAACATGGTTTCTTTAATATGTTTTAATCTTTGAAACACTTTTGATTTAACTTCTTTCTTTTCATTAATATCTTTTGCTTTTGGGTCATATAACATGCCTGTACACAAACACATTCTCCTTTCAGTACGTGTTAAAACGTCATAGTTTTTGCATGTTTGACAACCATCCCAAAAAGTAGGGTCGTCTGTTAATTCTGAAAATGGCACAGGTTTATAACCTAAATCGGTATTTAATTTCATAACTGCTAAACCTGTTGTAATACTAAATATTTTAGCATCTGGAAACTTTGTTCTTGAATGTTGAAATATTTTATGTTTTATTTTTTTTGCCAAACCGCCATTTCTGTAATTTGGATGAACTATTAAGCCAGAATTGGCCACAAATTTACCATGCCCCCATTTTTCTATATAACAAAAACCGGCAAAATTATCACCATCTAATGCTATTACAGCATTGCCATTCTCCATTTTAGTCATAATATATTCTGGGGTACGTCTAGCAATACCAGTGCCTCTCACGGCAGCAGACTCAGCAATGGTTTCGCAAATAATCTCTGCGTACTTACTATGGGATTTATCAGCAATTACAACTTCCATTTATTGTATTGTTTTTTTATTAAATTTTAAAGTTTCTTATTTAAGATATTGAACTGGACTCACCTAGATCAAAAATATATCTAACACCCTTACGGGCGACGAGGAAAAATATGACACATTAAATAGTGTTTTATTAACCTATTGAATATATATTGAAATGTTATGAATGATTGTTTATACAAGATGAAAAAAAATTAAAATTACGTATTGGTTTTGCTAACTAAAGTCTAAAAGCAGCGGCGATTATTACGCACGCGCAAACCGGGTGATGAAGGACGTATTTTATTTTTTAATGTATTCATAGAGTAAAATTATATTTTTATTTAATACTACTGTTAAAAACCTCTACTTTTTTAAAAAAATTATCAAATGTTATTTAAAATCAATTAATTGTTATGAATAATGTAGTTTTTTTAAGTACAATTAGAAATATAAAAAAAGGAATTCATGACGGAATTCCTTTTAATATTAAAACTCAAAGAATTAACTCTTTATAAGTTTTTAATTTTAATGTTTCTAAAAGACATTTTATAACCATGATCTTGTAAACCTATATGCCCTGTATGGTGAGTTCCGAAACCTTCCCATCCCTTAAATTTAGAATTTTCTACCATCGCCTCCCATGCCGCACCTCCAACAGGAAAGGTAAAAGCTTCTTGGCCATTCATACTTAATTTACCTAGGTTGGTTTTATGATTTATTTCCAAAACACATAAATTCCATTCTCCTGCCGGATTAATCATTTCTGGAGGGCAAGCTATCATATCGTAAAGAGACCCTGCTTTATGAGTTCCACCTGGAACAAAGGAATCTGGATGTTTTGCGTTGTCCAATACCTGAATTTCTGGGCCTGTTTGGTATGCCTCACTAAACTTAGGATCTTCAAGAACACTCCAAAAAATACCGCTATTCCCACCTTCAGAAATTTTCCACTCCAATGATAAAATAAAGTCAGTATAGGTGTTTTTTGTGATGATATTTTTTCCACTACCATTTCCAGTTGTATTGTTTATATCTGGAGTAAACACCATGGCTCCATCTTCAATAGTCCATTCTGGATACATACTATCACTCAAATAACCCCTCCAATTATCAAAGGAATTCCCATCAAACAATGAAACCCATTCAGGTTCTAATACAACTTCTTTGATATCAGATTCAACACTAATTGATTCTTCTTTGTTCACTTTTTTACAAGCCGTAAATGTTACAACAAACAATGCCAGCATAATTATATTCTTCATTTTCTTACGTTTTTTGAGTTGAATTTCTACAATTCTCTTAACCAAATATTTCTATAGCTAACCTTGCTATTATCTCCGTGGTCCTGTAACTTTAAAGGTGCTTGTCCATGAGACCTGTTTTTAGGCCAACCAATATATTCTGTTGTACCTTTAATTTCATAATAATCTTGAATCAATACTCCGTTATGTATTACAGTAATGTTTCCCGATTTTGTTTTATTTCCTTCTGAATCAAATTCTGGCTGATGATAAATTATATCATATGTATTCCAATCACCGGTTTTTGAGGAAGCTTTTGCCAAAGGAATGGATTGTTTATAAATAGAACCAACTTGTCCATTCACATAAGTATCATTATCATTATTATCTAACACTTGAACCTCATATCTATTTTGAAGAAAAATGCCACTATTACTTTTGCTTTGATTTGTACCAGTATTTTCTGGAGAAGAACGCCATTCAATGTGTAGTTGTACATTACCGAAATTTCGTTTTGTTTGAATATCTCCTGCCTTATTTTTAACAGTCATACTTCCATCTTCGTTTAAATCCCATTGCACTTTTGTTGAGTCGACAGCTGAAATCCATTCATCAAAATTTGTCCCATCAAATAGAATAATGGCATCTGATGGAATCCCTGTTTCTGGATTTACTGTTACAACTTTAGGTTTTGGCTGCCAAATTTCTGTTTCTTCGGGCTTTGTAGGCTCTGCATCTACTTTTTGTTGTGCATTACATGGCAATGCCAATAAAGTTAATAATCCTATTTTAAAAACTATTTTCATTAATTATTTGATTAAATACCAAGTATATTTTTTAATTGTTCTTTATTAGAATTTCCACCACCCGCAAAATCGTCAAATGCTTTACTAGTAGCTTCAATAATATGATCTGAGATAAAAGAAACGCCCTCTCTAGCACCTTGTTCTGGACTTTTAATGACACATTCCCATTCTAAAACAGCCCACACATCACATCCGTATTCTGTTAATTTAGAGAATACCTTTTTAAAATCTACTTGACCGTCTCCTGGCGAACGATATCTCCCTGCTCTATCTTTCCAATCATTATACCCTCCAAAAGTTCCTTTTTTTCCTGTGGGGTTGAATTCAGAATCTTTAACATGAAATGCTTTTATAAATTCATGATAATGATCTATATATGTAATATAATCTAATTGTTGAAGTACAAAGTGTGACGGATCGTATAAAATATTAACTCGTTTATGATTACCTGTAGCCTCAAGAAAACGTTCGAAGGTATCGCCATCATGAATATCTTCCACCGGGTGCACTTCATAACATACATCCACTCCATTTTCATCAAATGTATTTAAAATAGGCAACCAACGATCTGCTAGTTCACTAAATCCCATTTCAACAAGCCCTTTTGGTTGTTGAGGCCAAGGATGCATCATGGGCCACAATAAAGATCCCGAAAAGGTCGCATGAGCCTTTAATTTTAATCTTTTACTAGCAACAGCGGCGTGTTTCATTTCCTGAACAGCCCAAGCTGTTCTTTCTTTTGGCTTACCTTTTAAATGATTTGGCACAAATACATCGAACATGATATCATGAGCAGGATGAACCGCCACTAATTGGCCTTGTATATGTGTAGAAAGTTCTGTTAATTCCAATCCATAAGAATTGATTTTCCCCAATAACTCATCACAATAAGTTTGGCTTTCAGCAGCTTTGGACAGATTAATTAATCGAGGATCTAACGTTGGCATTTGAATACCTTTATATCCCAAATCACTGGCCCACTTACACAATCCATCTAAGGAATTGTAAGGTGCCTTTTCATCCATAAATTGTGCTAAAAATATAGCTGGTCCTTTAATAGTTTTCATTAATTAACATTTTCAATAGTTACCCAAACATTTCCTTTTTTATGCGATTCTACTGCTTTTTCAATAAAATTCATTCCACGCACGCCATCAACAATTGTTGGAAATTCCCCAGGATTATAAGGCTCTTTTTTAATGGCTTTGGCAACTCCTTTATAAATATTCCCCATAGAATCAAAGATTCCTTCAGGATGTCCAGGTGGTAATTTGGTTCCATCTAATGACAATGCACTATTATAAGCATGTCCTGGTTTTAGTACCCGAAGTGGCTTACCATCTTCCATGAGATATAAATAATTCGGATTTTCCTGCTCCCATTTTAAACCAGCTTTATCACCATAAATCTTCACTATAAAACTATTTTCTTCACCCGTAGCGATTTGACTGGTACAAATAACACCTTTAACATTGTTTGAACAACGTAATAAAACAGTTCCGTCTATATCCATTTTATTATCGGAATATAAATAATTTAAATCGGCTAA
>JAHEDS010000002.1:0-4618 GCA_024641135.1 Flavobacteriales bacterium | reverse complement strand
CCTCCAACTATTTGGTACTTGTCATACATTGCTGAAGCAATCCTATGAAGCACACCAATTAATGAATCACCTCCCCCCCCTAAAATTCCTAGTCTTATTTTTGAACTCATTAAATTTATTTTTTATGCTTTATATTCTACTTTTTCGTTTTTAAATAAAATTGCAAAAAACACTAAAACACCAATAGCAAATAGGGCTGGAAACATCCAAACATCCAACCAACTATGTGTACCATTTTCTAATAGATTTTTATCTACAATTTTTCCAGCAACCCAAAACCCCACTAACATACCTACACCATATGTTGCCAAAGTTATTAAACCCTGAGCTGCGCTTTTCACTTTATCTCCAGCCTTAGAGTCCGTATAAATTTGACCCGACACAAAAAAGAAATCATAACAAATACCATGTAATGCAATACCAATAACAAGCATAAAAAACAAATCTCCTGTATTTCCATAAGCAAATAGCGCATATCTAATCCCCCATGCTAACATACCAAATAGAATTGTTTTTTTAAATCCGTATTTCTTAAAAAAGAATGGTAGTAATAACATGAACCCTACTTCCGAAATTTGTCCAATAGATGCCCATGCAGTAGAATTCTCAACTTTGTACTCTGTTAAAAATGGGCTAATATTTTGATAATAAAAAGCCAAAGGAATACAAATTAAAACAGATGATAAAAAGAATACTAAAAAGTTTCTGTCTTTCAATAATTTTAAAGCATCCAACCCCAGAATATCTGAAATACTTGTTTTTTCACCTTTCCCTTTTGGTGGTGTTTTTGGTAAGGTAAAACTAAAAACACCTAAAACAGCAGATGCTATTGCCACCATTGTAAAAGTATTTGACAACATGCCATTGCCTATATTTTCAATAGAATCCCATTTAAAAACAAAACTTATAATTAAACCAGCTAAAATCCAACCTATAGTCCCAAAAACTCTAACAAATGGAAATTCTTTTGCAGGATCGGTCATTTGATTAAACGATACCGAATTCACCAAAGCCAATGTTGGCATATAGGCTATCATGTAACCTAAAACATAAGGATAAAAGGTTGCAAATTCAGTAGATTGAGACATTTGATACATTAAAATTGCACCTACAATATGTAAAACTCCTAAAATTCTCTCTGCATTAAAAAACTTATCAGCAATTAATCCAATAATGAAAGGCGCAATAATTGCTCCCCAGGATTGAGTTGAATAAGCTAAACCTGTTTCAGCCCCGGTTGCACTTAAATTATTGCCTAAAAAAGAACCTAATGTTACAAACCATCCCCCCCAAATAAAAAATTCGAGAAACATCATGAATGACAACTGAAATTGAATTGATTTTTTCATTTATAATATAGTTTGGTTAGTTTTTTTTATTTTATTAACGCCACTGAATTTAACAATAAATCCCTGGTAGCCTTTATTCCTTCAAATTCGCTTAATCTAGTTCCTTCATATTCCACTCCTATAAAATTTGTGTATCCCGAATTTTTAACCAATTGTATTATTCTAGGATAATCTAAGGTTGTTTCATTACCACTTTCATCAAAATCATAAGACTTAGCACTTACTGCTTTTGCAGCTGTTAGCATAAGTTCAATTCCTTGGTATTTATCAGGGTAAACTTCTAAACAATCCCCCCATTGAGCCCCTTCCTTTCTCTTAATACACCAGTTTCCAAAATCTGGTAAGGTCCCGCAATTTGACATATTTACATCTTGTATAGCCTCCATTAATACAGGTACATTTGAAGATAGCCATCCATGGTTTTCACATAATACATTAACCCCTTTTGTAGCAGCATACTCTGATAGTTTTTTAAGCCCATCAACTACTGTAACTTTCCAAACTTCGGAATCATTAGTTCCAAAGGTATTCACTCTTATAGAATGACAACCCAATATTTGTGCAGCATCTACCCATCTTTTGTGATTCTCGACTGCTTGGTTTCTTTTATTTTCATCGGGATCGGCTAAGTCTCCTTCATTATCAACCATTATAAGTACATTGTGCATACCGCTTAACTTACTCATCGTTTTTAGTGAATCTATTACTTTTTCAAATCCTAATTTATCTATGTCTTTTGTGTAAAGCTGACTTACATATTCTAATCCGTCAAACCCCATCTCTTTAGCCATTGAAGCAAACTGAAAAACATCTCCACCTTCTTCATTTACATAATTATGTAATGACCATTGAGCTAGCGATAATTTAAAAAATGGTTTTTGTTCCACCTGCTCTTCAGATTCTGAAATTTCTTCATTTTGTTTCTTTTTACTATTTACACATCCCACTAAGGCAAGTAAAAAAAGAAAAATTACCAACTTGGGTATATTTCTTAAAAGACTATTTGTTTTCATCAATTAGTTTGTTTAAAATTTATTTGAAATTGAAAAATATAAAATTCAAAGACCATTCTTGTGTATATTTATTCAGTGAAAGAATTTAAACAAAGGCTTTATTTTTTTGTCTAAATTCTATGGGAGTACATTTTTCTTGTTTTTTAAAAACTGTTGAAAAATACTGACTCGTTGAAAAACCACAAGCAAAAGCAACTTCTGAAACCGTAAGCAACTCATTATTAATTAAAATTTTCTTCGATAATTCAATTCGCTTCATCATCAAATAACGCATAGGTGTTAAATTAGTCAACTGTTTACAATGATGAGTAAACCTGGTTAAACCTACCCCCGCAGATTTCGCCATATCTTCAATTGTCCAGGCTTCAGATAATTTTTTTTCCAATTCACCTAAAAATAATCTTACACTTCGCGAGCTATCTGTAAGTTGTTCATTGAGTTCAATTTCTTCTTCAACCAATAAATCTAAAAGCAGAATCAGCAAATAATTTATAAGCAACCTAATTTTTGATGAATTATTTCCTTCAACATCTGTATCAACAGCCTTTCCAATGCGTTGAAAACAATCCCTAATTCGTTTATCGGCTTTCCATATTATCTTTTCGTTTTGTCTTAAAATAATAGTTAACTTTTCCAAATCATTAGGAGCCAACATGATCCAATCTGGCCACACCCAGTTTTGATGTGGTCTTCTTACATCCAAGTCTAAAATAACCCAATAAAACTTACCCATACCAATTGATGGGCTTCCTACCTTATGGGCTTCCCACGGCCTTGTAATGGTAAGATAATTAGGCAATAGCTCCATTTCCTTATTCTGTTGTGCATATGGCATTGTACCTGATTCTAAAAAGTGAATTTCAATACCTTCATTCCTGTGCCAGTCCAACCCCCAATCCTGTGGTTCATTAGCATCCCAATATCCAACACTATTAAGTCCTAAAGTATCTTCTGTGAGCCTATCACCCGGATAAGTGTATCTTGCAAGAGCTTTGAATTTTAATTTTTTCCTTTTTACAGCATCTATTAGTGGCAAACAAGTGTCCGCTTGATAGACAATTCCATCCGATTCAAAAGGAGTGATTTTTTGTATATTTATCTTCACTGAAAAAAATTAAACACAATTGATATGCAAAATACTTAATTTGGCGAGATATGTATAAAAAAATACTTATATATTTATCAATTCAACAATTAAATTCACATTTAAATGATTAATAGCAAATTTAATGTTTCAGAAGAAGAGTTCGACGCTATCGTTGTAGGCACAGGTATTTCAGGCGGATGGGCCGCCAAAGAACTTTGTGAACAGGGTTTAAAAACACTGGTTCTTGAAAGAGGAAGGATGGTAAAACATATTGAAGATTATCCTACTGCATATAAGGATCCATGGGATTTTCCAAATGGAGGTGAATCAAAAAGAGAAACTAGAGAAAGAAAATTTAAACAAGCTAGAGACGGAGGCGCAACCAAAGAGGATAGACAACATTTTTTTGTTGATGACATCAAACATCCTTATAATGAAGATAGACGTTTTGATTGGATACGTGGTTATCATGTAGGAGGAAGATCATTAATGTGGGGTAGGCAAAGTTATAGATTAAGTGATATAGATTTTGAAGCCAATAAAAAAGATGGAATTGCTGTTGACTGGCCTGTACGCTATAAAGATATTGAACCTTGGTATGATAAAGTTGAAGAATTTATAGGTGTTAGTGGTGAGAATTTAGGATTAAAACAACTTCCTGATCAGAAATTATTAAAACCAATGAATCTGAATTGTATTGAAGAACTTTTAAAAACTAAAATTGCTGATAATTTTGATGATGGTAGACTATTGACTATTGGAAGAACAGCTCATATTACAGAAGGCACAAAACCAGGAATGGGAAGAAGCACTTGTCAATACCGAAATAGATGTGCTAGAGGCTGCCCGTTTGGAGCTTATTTTAGCAGCAACTCATCAACGCTCCCAACTGCTGAAGCTACAGGAAACATGACCCTTAAAGCAAATTCCATAGTTCAGGAAGTTATTTATGACGATGTGACCAAAAAAGCTACTGGTGTTAAAGTAATTGACTCTGAAACTAAAGAAACAACCATTTTCAAAGCTAAAGTTATTTTTTTATGTGCCTCAGCAATAGCATCTGCTTCTATTTTATTGCAATCTAAATCAGAACGATTTCCTAATGGGTTAGGTAATGATAGTGGAGAACTAGGTCATAACATAATGGATCACCATTTTAAAGTTGGAGC